>NZ_JBHWZP010000191.1:0-18233 GCF_042728395.1 Streptomyces sp. NPDC060205 | reverse complement strand
CCTTTCACAGGTCCCGGCCCACCGTCATGCCGTACACGCAGTCGTACGCGCAGTCGTACGCGCTCGTGCGGCGCCTCAGATCACCGTCGGCGACCCGGCCGTACCGCTGTCCGCCGGGCTGCTCGCGGAGCTGCTGCTCGTGGCCGGGCTGGACGCGGGGCCACTGGCCGAGTCGGAGGTCGACGGGGTGGACGGCGGGGTCTCGCTGGGCTCCCCGGAGGGCTCGGACTCGGTCGGCGTCGGAGTGGGCGTGGAACTCGTCGGCGGCTTCGTCGTGCCCGAAGGCTTCGGCGAGGTCGGCGGCTTCGTCGTGGACGACGGCGGCTTCGTCGTGGACTTGGTCGGGCTCGGGTCCTTCGACCCGCTCGGGTCGTCCGACGGCTCGCCGGTCGACGTCGGGGTCGGGTCGTCCGAGGTCCCGAGGACGCCGTCCTTGCCCGGATCGGTTGGCCGGGCCGTCGACTCCACGTCGCTGCTGCCCTTCTTCGGCCGGTCCGCGCCGAGCCCTTCGCCGTCGTCGTCCGCGCTGGCCGACGGGGTGACGCCGACCTTCTCCGACGGGGTGTTGTCGTCGGGGTTGGAGGTCGCTCCGAGCGTCACCACCGTGCCGAGCACGGCGGCGAGCAGGGCGCCCGCGCCGGCGGCCACCAGATTGCGCCGGGTGCCGTTGACCAGGCCCTTCACCCCGCCCGTCTTCACTCCGCCCGCCTTCGCCGACGAGGTGGCCCCGGTGCGGTGCGTGATCAGCGTGGCGGGCTCGCCGGGTCCCTGCAGCGAGGGGACCGCCGCGAGCGCGGCCGGTACACCGCCGGGCGGGGACGCCGACTCCTCGTACCGCGCGTCGGGCACCTCCTCGCCGGACGTCGATCCGGAGCCCGCGGGCAGTGCCGCGAGTCCCCCCTGCCCGAACGCGGCCGGAAGGCCGGCGAAGCCCGAGCGGTCCGCGACCAGGGCCAGGGCGCGCCGGCCCGCGACGGTGCCGCGCTTGTCGGCGAGGGCGCCGCGCAGGCCGACCGAGGCCTCCAGTTCGGCGCGGGCCCGGTCGAGCTGTCCGCCGCAGAGCGCGAGGATGCCCAACTCGTGGTGGAAATAGGCTTGATCCGAGACCTCGCCGGCGAGCCGGGCGGCCTCGCTCCCGGAGCGCAGCGCGCGCTCCCAGGCGCTCCAGTGCAGTCCCGCGGCGAAGGCGGGCGCGGCCGTCCGGGCCAGCTCCACCGCCGTGGCCCGCTCCTCGTCCTCGGCCGGCGGCACGGTCAGCGGCACCAGGGCGGCCAGTGCGGCGAGCACGGCGTCCGCCTCGGCGCAGACCCGCTCCGGGGTGACGGACGGGTGCCCGGCCCACCAGGCGTAGTGCCGGGCGGCGGCGCGGGCGGTCTCCTCGGCGTCCGCGGCGTATCCGGCGCTCTCCAGCTGGGTCTGCACACCGGCCGCGAGCCGGTAGTGCGAGCCGACCGGGGTGACGAGCGCGCAGCCGACGAGCTCCGAGAGCGCGGCGTCCGCGTGCGTGTGCCCCACGATGGCGGGCAGGTGCGCCTGGTGCGGCACCTCGCCGCCCAGGGCGACGGCGAAGCGCAGGGTGGCGCGGGCCGACTCGCTGAGCCGGGAGGCGAGCAGCGCGGCGGGCGCGGCCCCCTCGGCGAGCGAGGGCAGCGGTACCTCGTGGCGGTCCTCGGTGCCGGACGCTTCGGCGGAGGCGTCCGCGGGTGCGTCCGGGTAGGTCTGCGAGGACGCGTCGTCGTACTCGCCGGAGTAGCGGCCGAAGTCGTCGAAGGCCTCCGGGTCGGTGCTCAGCTGATCGCGCTGCCGCAGCAGGGCACCTGCCTGGACGAAGCGCAGCGGGAGGCCCTCGGACTCGAACCAGAGGTCGCCCGCCCAGTTGGCCTCCTCCTCGGTGAGGACGCGGCCGACGGCACGCTCCAGCAGTTCGAGTCCGCCGGCGCGGCCGAGACCGCTGAGGAAGACCTCTTCGAGGAGCGAGTCGGCGGCCGGCGCGGCGATGTCGGGTGTCGCGGAGACCAGGAAGGCGCACTCGGGTGTGGCGTCGAGCAGGTCTTCGAGCGCGTTGCCGCCGAACTCGATGTCGTCCAGGACGACGACCGCGCCGATCTCGTGGACGAGTGCGAGCAGTTCGTCCTGTTCCGGCCGGTACAGCGGAGCGTCGTACACGGCGGCGAAGAGGTCGTGCAGCAGGTCGTCCGCCGTGCGGCGGTGGCCGCTGAGGCGGATCACGCCGTCGGGTGCGAGGTCCGCGCAGTCGTCGGCGACGGCGTCCAGCAGCACGGTGCGGCCCGAGCCCGAGGGTCCGGTGAGCCGTACGGAGCGGCCTCGGGCGAGCAGCCGTACGAGCCGCTCACGCTCCTCCTGGCGCTCCAGGAGCGGCAGTCCGGGCCCCGGCGCCCCGGGCGGGACGGGCGGCCGTGCGGAGCGGGTGTGCTCGGTCCGCTCGGCGGCGCTGAACTTCGTGGGCCGCGGCGGCCGCTCGCCCGGCGGGCAGAGCTCGATCTCGCTGCCGTCGACGGGATTGACGGTGAGCAGGTGGTCGCCCGCGACCACCCGGACGATGCGGGCCGGTGCGGGTGTGTGCTGGACGCCACCCTGCCCCAGCGCGTGCGTCAACGGCTCGCGCGGTGGGCGCTGTCGTGGCGCCGAATCGTCGTCGTGACCGTGGTCTTCGGGTCCCCGGTTGATCGGGTCCATAGGTCCAAGCCCCCCAAAAGCGTCGTGTGCGAGCCCCCTCCGGCCTGCCGCACACTGCGCTGTCGCTTCTGGTCCGGTGCCCACTGACGGGTTCATCAACACGCGGGCACGCGAACCCTAAACCTTCGCACAGTATCTACGAACACACGGGGTACCGCGCCGTCCGAGACGTCACAGCTTCGTGAGGATTGTTCGCGAGGTACGGGTTTCGTACGCCGCTTCCGATCCGATCTTCGCCGTTTGCGGCAGTGACGCGCGGCCTCACACCCGGGGCAGTGACTCGACCCCGATACCGCCCTCGATCGCCAGGATGCGGTGGAGGCGGGTGGCCACCAGCAGGCGCTGCATCTGCGGCTTGACGCCGCGCAGCACAAGCCTCCGGCCGCACCGCCCCGCCCGCCGGTGGGCTCCCATGATGACACCGAGTCCGGTGGCGTCCCAGGAGTCCAGCTCTGACAGGTCGAGCACCAGGTCACCGACGCCGTCGTCGATGGCCGTGTGCAGGACCGTACGGGCGTCCGCCGCGCTGCGGACGTCGAGGCGGCCCCCGACGACCAGCTCGGCGTGGTCGCCCCTGATGTGCATATGCGCTCCCCGAGAGTGCGTTTTTCGTACTCGGCGTCTTCGTCTGTCCTGTGGTGCGAGGTGTTGCCAGGACTGACTGCCGTACCGGGGCAGAAGTTGCCGTCCGTGAGCGAACCGATACCCAAATCACCCTGACGAGTGACGGTGTGACGGGTCGTGGTTCACCACGCGGAGCCGGTACGTGGGTCAGTACGTGTAGAAGCCCTGCCCGCTCTTGCGTCCGATGTCACCGGCGTCAACCATCCGGCGCATCAGCTCCGGCGGGGCGAACTTCTCGTCCTGGGACTCGGTGTAGATGTTGCTCGCCGCGTGCAGCAGGATGTCGACGCCCGTGAGGTCGGCGGTGGCGAGCGGTCCCATGGCGTGACCGAAGCCCAGCTTGCAGGCCAGGTCGATGTCCTCGGCGGTCGCCACGCCCGACTCGTACAGCTTGGCCGCCTCGACGACGAGCGCCGAGATGAGCCGGGTGGTGACGAAGCCGGCCACGTCGCGGTTGACGACGATGCAGGTCTTGCCGACCGACTCGGCGAACTCCCGGGCGGTGGCGAGCGCTTCGTCGCTGGTCTTGTAGCCGCGGACCAGTTCGCAGAGCTGCATCATCGGCACCGGCGAGAAGAAGTGGACGCCGACGACCCGCTCCGGGCGCTCGGTGGCCGCCGCGATCTTGGTGATCGGGATGGCGGAGGTGTTGGAGGCGAGTACGGTCTCGTCCTTCACCAGCTTGTCGAGCGTACGGAAGATCTTGTGCTTGACTTCCAGCTTCTCGAACACGGCCTCGACGACGATGTCGACGTCGGCGACCGCGTCCAGGTCGGTGGTCGTGGTGATGCGGCCCAGCGCCTGCTCGGCCGCCCCCGCGTCCAGCTTCCCCTTGCTCACGAACTTGTCGTACGAGGCCTTGATGCCGTCGGTGCCACGGGTCAGCGCCGCGTCGGTGACATCCCGCAGGACGACGTCCCAGCCCGCCTGTGCGGCGACCTGGGCGATACCGGACCCCATGAGTCCGGCCCCGATGACGGCGAGCTTCCCTGCCACTGTCCGACTCCCCTGCTGCTTCTTCCCCGGGACCGCGTCGATGTGCGGCTACCGCCGCGCGACCCCGGAACTCCGGCCGGCGAGGAGCCGACCGGGACGACTGGCGTTGACATCGCGAGAGGGCCCCGAACAACACGTCTTCGAGTTGCCTCTCCGGCGGACCATAGCGCTCGTGAGGTGCCGTGTGACCGCTAAGTAATGCGCGTCACGTCTCATCTGACGGACATCACACCGGGCGGCTCATTCCGCCGCCCGTACGGCGTAGTTGAGGACCTTCTCACTCAAAAGGTCCTCCATGCCGTCCAGGAGGGTCAGCACTTCGCGGGAGACCTCGGCCGGTGCGCGCCCGGCGATCATCTCGCGCCCGACGGTGCTCATGACGGTCTGGTGGAGCCAGCCGATCTGGCCCGCCATCAGCCCGGGCATCGGATCGTCGAGGGCCGCGCCCGTCTCCTCGCGCAGGGTGTCCGCCAGGTGGTCGTGGACCTCCTGCTGGAGACTCCACAGCCGGGAGCGCAGGGCCGGCGCGTCGTGGATGACGCGCATGAACCGGTCGTACCCCTCCATCAGGCCGACCCGCGGCGAGACCGACTCGACCTCCTCGCGCAGTTCGCGCAGGACGGCGGCGGCGGCCGACTCGCCGGGGTCCCGGCCGCGCACCCAGCGCGAGAGCCGGTCGATCACGCCCTTGCTGCGGTCGAAGAAGAGGTCCTCCTTGGCCGGGAAGTAGTTGTACACGGTGTTCACGGAGACATCGGCGGCGTCCGCGACGTCGACCATCGTCACGGTGACGAAGCCGTGCTCCAGGAACAGTCCCGTGGCGATGTCCGAGATGCGCTGCCTGGTCTCGCGCTTCTTCCGCTCCCTGAGCCCCTCTGCCATGGCCTCATCGTAGGCCGGACCGGGATTTTCTGGGCTCCCTCAAATTTTGGAGGCATTGCAAAATTGCTATGGCTCTGTTTTTCTTGGCACATGCCCATCATCAGCACGGCCGGCCTGGCCCGGACGTTCCCGACCAAGCGCGGCCCCGTCGAGGCGGTCCGCGGCATCGACCTCACCGTGGCGCCGGGCGAGATCCTCGGCCTCCTCGGCCCGAACGGCGCCGGCAAGACGACCACGCTCCGGATGCTCACGACCCTGCTGGCCCCCACCGGCGGCGCCGCCACCGTCGCGGGCCACGACCTGGCCGGCGACCCGGCGGGCGTGCGCCGCGCGTGCGGGTACGTGGCGCAGTCGGGCGGCGTCGACCCCCAGGTCTCCGTACGGGAGGAACTGGTCACGCAGGGCCGCCTCTACCGTCTGACGAAGCGGCAGGCGGTGGAGCGCGCCGACGAACTGGCCCGCGACCTCGGCCTGACCGACCTCCTCGACCGGAAGACGGCGGCGCTCTCCGGCGGCCGGCGCCGCCGTCTCGACATCGCGCTCGGCCTCGTCCACCGCCCGAAGGTGCTCTTCCTCGACGAGCCGACCACCGGCCTCGACCCGGCGAGCCGCGCCGACCTCTGGGACCTCGTCCGCCGCCTGCGTACCGAGCACGGCACCACGGTCGTCCTCACCACGCACTACCTCGACGAGGCGGACGCGCTCGCCGACCGGCTCGTGATCGTCGACGGGGGTGTCGTGGTCGCGGAGGGCACGCCGAGCGCGCTCAAGCTCCGGTACGGGGGATCGATCGACGCGACCCTCCAGGACACGTTCCTGGCGATCACCGGCCGCACCCCGGAACCGGCTGCTCCCGCCCCCGCAACCGTCTGACCGTCCGGCCGCCGGCCTCCGGCCATCGAGGAAGTGACCTGCCCATGCTGCTCCAGGACACCGCGCTCATCTTCGGGCGCTATCTCCGCCAGACCCTGCGCTCCCGATTCGCGATGCTCTTCGGCGTCCTCATGCCGCTGCTGTACCTGCTCTTCTTCGGCCCCCTGCTCACCGGTCTGCCCCTGGGCGGCGGCGGGAGTTCCTGGCAGATCCTCGTACCGGGACTGCTGCTGCAGCTCGGCCTGTTCGGCGCCGCGTTCGCCGGATTCATGATCATCGTGGAGAAGAACCACGGGGTCGTGGAGCGGATGCGCGTCACCCCGGTCAGCCGGCTCGCGCTCCTGCTCGGCCGGGTGCTGCGTGACACGGCCGTCTTCGTCTTCCAGGCGGTCCTGCTGGTCCTGGCCGCCCTGGTGATGGGCCTGCGTGCACCCGTGGCGGGCATCCTGATCGGCTTCGCCTTCGTCGCCCTCCTGACGGTCTCGCTGGCCTCGCTCTCCTACGCGCTGGCCATGCGCGTCAGCTCGCCCCACACCTTCGGCCCGACGATCAACGCCCTGACCATGCCGTCCATGCTCCTGTCCGGCCTGATGCTGCCCATGTCGCTGGCCCCGGGCTGGCTGGACGCCCTCTCGCACGTCATGCCGTTCCGCTACCTGGTGGACGCGATGCGGGACGCGTACGCCGGCTCGTACGCCACCGCCTCCATGGCGTACGGGATCCTCGTCGCCGTCGGATTCGCGGGACTCGCCGTGACAGTGGGCACACGCGTGTTCCGAACGGCCGGGGCGTAACTACGCTGGCCGCATGGTCAATCTGACGCGCATCTACACCAGGACCGGCGACCAGGGCACCACCGCCCTCGGCGACATGAGCCGCACCGCCAAGACGGATCCGCGGATCTCGGCGTACGCCGACGCCAACGAGGCGAACGCGGCCCTCGGCACGGCGATCGCGCTGGGCGACCTCGACGAGGAGATCGTGAAGGTCCTCTCCCGCGTCCAGAACGACCTGTTCGACGTGGGGGCGGACCTGTCGACGCCGGTCGTGGAGAACCCCGAGTTCCCGCCCCTGCGCGTCGAGCAGTTCTACATCGACAAGCTGGAGGCGGACTGCGACCGCTTCAACGAACAACTGGAGAAGCTGCGCTCCTTCATCCTCCCCGGCGGCACACCCGGAGCGGCCCTGCTCCACCAGGCCTGCACGGTGGTCCGCCGCGCGGAACGCTCGACGTGGACGGCCCTGGAATCCCACGCGGACGTCATGAACCCCCTCACGGCGACCTACCTCAACCGCCTCTCGGACCTCCTCTTCATCCTGGCCAGAACAGCGAACAAGGAGGTAGGAGACGTCCTGTGGATCCCGGGCGGCGACCGAGACTAGGGGCGCGCCCTTCAGGGGCGCGGGGAACGGCGCAATCCTGTCGCCTTTCGTCTCCAGGGGCGTGGGGAACGGCGCAATCCTGTCGCTTTTAAGGGGCGCGGGGAACTGCGCGACAAGCCCCCACCGGACCCGCACCCAAGAACCGCACCCCAGCCACCCCTACCCCTTCGTCCCGCCCGCCGCAGGCGCCGGCGGCGCCGGCGACTTCTTCGGAAACACCAGATACGTCAACGCCACCACCCCGTGGACCCCGGCAGCCCGCCAGGCCACATACCGCCAACTCTCCAGCGAAGCGACCCGCGCAGGGTCACCGACGTACCAGATCGCGATCTGCAGCAGAGCCGTGGCAACGGCAGCCCCCACCACGGTCCCGACCCACACCCGCCCCTCATGCCGCGCCCGGGCCATCCCGTATCGCGGCGGCCCCGCCGGCCGAGGCGCACCGCCGAACCGGTGCGCCGCATGCCCGTCGAGCCACTTCACGGTCCGATGCCCGTGCCCGACGGTGTACCCGATGTACAGCGCGGCCAGCCCGTGCGTCCAGTTCGGTTCGGCCCCGGCCTTGAGGTCCAGCGCGGTGACCACCAGCAGCACGACTTCAAGCAGCGGCTCGCACAGGAGCAGCGCCAGCCCCGTGCGGGGCATCCTCAGCAGGTAGCGGAAGGCCAGCCCGCCGGCCAGCAGCACCCAGAAGCCGACCTCACACACCACGATCAGCGTGACGACCACGACGAACTCCTCTCGGTCACCCTTCAAGGCTCGCGTGGGCGGCGCCCTCGATCGTCGTCGGCAGTGACGAAGTCGTACTGCATCCTTCGATGTACCGGCGGACCGTCCTGCGGCATCAGGCGACGAGCGGACCCGCCGTGTTGGATGGAGTCATGGCCCTGCGACCCCTCCGCCCGCACCGCGACGACGTGCGCATCGCGCTGGCGGGACTGCTCGGCGGACTCCTCCTGTGGGCCGTCGGCCTCGGCACCCGCCCGGCCTCCGACCCGATCGTGCTCTGGTCGGGCCGCTGGCCGATCCTGCTGCCGCTCGCCGCGGTGGCCGCCTGCGAGCTGCTGCGCCGGACCCGTCCGCGCACGGGCCTGCTGGTCGGCGTCGCCGCCCTGACCGTCGACACCGTCACCCAGGGCAGCCTGGCGACGGTCGTGATGTTCACGGACCTCGTGTACGCGGCCGTCCTGTACGGCCCGCCCGCCACCGCCCGCCGCGTCCTGTGGATCAGCGGGGCGCTCACGGTGCTCGGCACGGTGGTGCCGCTCGCCGTCTGGCGGACCCCGCAGGCGCTGCTGATCGGCGTGGTCATCGGGGTCGTGTCGTTCACGCCCGGCGCGACCGGCTGGGTGGTCCGCAACCACCGCGACGCCGCCGAGGCCGCCCGGCTGCGCGCCGAACAGACCGCACTGCTTGCGGAGATCGACCGCGTCCAGGCCGTCACCGCCGAACGCGCCCGGATGGCCCGGGAGTTGCACGACATGGTGGCCAACCACCTGTCGGCCATCGCCATCCACTCCACGGCCGCGCTCTCCCTGGACGACCCGGACACCTCGCAGCAGGCGCTCGGCGTGATCCGCGAGAACAGCGTCGAGGGGCTTGCCGAGATGCGCCGTCTCATCGGCATCCTGCGCGACAGCAGCGGGGACACCGAGCCGGCCGCCGCGCCCACCCTGGACGGCCTCGCCTCCCTGGTGGAGCACGCCCGCGCCAACGGCCTGGACGTCGCCCTCGACTGCGCCCGCACCGCGCTCCCTGCCCCGGTCGAACTGGCCGCCTACCGCATCGTGCAGGAGTCCCTGACCAACGCCCTCAAGCACGCCTCCCCCGGCCGGGTCACCGTCTCCCTCGTCCAGCGCGACCAAGCCCTGGAGGTACGGGTGACCAGTCCGTTCAAGGACGCCCGGCGCGACGGCCCCCGCGCCCCCGGTTCGGGCGCGGGCCTGATCGGCATGCGTGAGCGGGTCGCCCTGCTGCAGGGCACGTTCGAGGCCGGCCCCGGAACCGAGGACTTGCCGGCCGGCCCGCGGGACGCGACGGGCGGCCGAGTGTGGACGGTCCGCGCCACGCTCCCGATCACCGAAGGAGAAACCGCATGATCCGCGTGCTCGTCGCCGAGGACCAGTCCGCCGTACGCGCCGGTCTCGTCCTCATCCTGGGCAGCGCCCCCGACATCGAGGTGGTCGGCGAGGCCGCGGACGGCGAGCAGGCGGTGGCCATGGCCAGGGAACTGCGCCCGGACCTGGTCCTGATGGACGTCCAGATGCCCCGCCTGGACGGTGTCGCGGCCACCCACCAGGTCGTCGGGGAGGGCCTCGCCGATGTCCTCGTACTGACCACGTTCGACCTGGACGCGTACGTGTTCGGCGCGCTGCGCGCGGGCGCCGCCGGCTTCCTGCTGAAGAACACCGAAGCCCGCGGGCTCATCGAGGCGGTGCGCACGGTGGCGGGCGGCGAGGGGCTGATCTCCCCCGCGGTCACCCGCCGGCTGATCGCCGAGTTCGCCGCGCGGCCCGTGCGTGAACCGTCGGCGGACCCGGCGGTCCTGGACGCGCTGACCCGGCGCGAACGGGAGGTCCTGTCCTGTCTGGGCGAGGGCCTGTCGAACGCGCAGATCGGCGTACGTCTCGACATGGCGGAGGCAACGGTGAAGACGCACGTCAGCCGCCTCCTGGGGAAGCTGGGACTGCGCAGCCGGGTGCAGGCGGCCGTACTGGCCCAGGAGTTGGGCGTGTAACAAGTAGTCGCACCGCACCCCAACAGTGGTCTGGACCTATTGACCTATGGTCCAGACCTTTCTATTGTCCTGCGCACCTCATAAAACTCCCCCAAGGAGACGCGGATGCGCCTCAGACGCAGACTCGGTCACAGAGCCATAGCGGGGTTCACCACCCTGCTGCTGCCGTTCGCCGCCCTGGTCGGGCTCGCGAGCCCCGCCTCCGCCGCCACGTCGGCGACCGCCACCTACGCCAAGACCCAGGACTGGGGAACCGGCTTCGAGGGCAAGTGGACCGTCAAGAACACCGGCACCACGGCCCTCAGCTCCTGGACCGTCGAGTGGGACTTCCCCTCGGGCACCTCGGTCACCTCCGCGTGGGACGCCGACGTCACCAGCTCCGGCACCCACTGGACCGCCAAGAACAAGTCCTGGAACGGCACCCTCGCACCGGGCGCCTCCCTCTCCTTCGGCTTCAACGGCGCGGGCACCGGCTCCCCCGCCAACTGCAAGCTCAACGGCGGCAGCTGTGACGGCGGACCCACGGTCCCCGGCGACAGCGCGCCCTCCGCCCCGGGCAAGCCCACCGCCTCCGACATCACCAACACCTCGGTGAAGCTCTCCTGGAGCGCGGCCACCGACGACAAGGGCATCAAGAACTACGACGTCCTGCGCGACGGCGCCAAGGTCGCCACGGTGACCGGGACCTCGTACAGCGACACCGGTCTGACCGCCGGCACCGACTACTCGTACACCGTGCAGGCGCGTGACACGGCCGACCAGACCGGTCCGGTCAGCGGCGCGACCGCCGTGCACACCACCGGCGGCACCACCGACCCGCCGCCCACCGGCGACAAGGTCAAGCTCGGCTACTTCACCGAGTGGGGCGTCTACGGGCGCAACTACCACGTGAAGAACCTGGTCAGCTCCGGCTCCGCGTCGAAGATCACGCACATCAACTACGCGTTCGGCAACGTCAAGGGCGGCAAGTGCACCCTCGACGACTCCTACGCCGCCACCGACAAGGCGTACACCGCCGACCAGTCCGTCAGCGGCACCGCCGACACCTGGGACCAGCCCCTGCGCGGCAACTTCAACCAGCTGCGCCAGCTGAAGGCCAAGTACCCGAACATCAAGGTGCTGTGGTCGTTCGGCGGCTGGACCTACTCGGGCGGCTTCGGTGAGGCCGCCGCCAACCCGGCCGCCTTCGCCGCCTCCTGCAAGGCCCTCGTCGAGGACCCGCGCTGGGCCGACGTCTTCGACGGCATCGACATCGACTGGGAGTACCCGAACGCCTGCGGCCTGAGCTGCGACACGTCCGGCTTCAGCTCCTTCAAGACCCTCACCCAGGCGCTGCGCACCGAGTTCGGCTCCAACTACCTGGTCACCGCCGCCATCACGGCGGACGGCTCCTCCGGCGGCAAGATCGACGCCGCGGACTACGGCGGCGCCTCGCAGTACCTCGACTGGTACAACGTGATGACGTACGACTACTTCGGCGCCTTCAACGCCAAGGGCCCGACCGCCCCGCACTCGCCGCTGACCTCGTACAGCGGCATCCCGACGGCCGGCTTCAACTCGGCCGACGCCATCGCCAAGCTCAAGAGCAAGGGCGTGGCGTCCAAGAAGCTGCTGCTCGGCATCGGCTTCTACGGACGCGGCTGGACCGGCGTCACCCAGGCCGCCCCCGGCGGCACGGCGACCGGCGCGGCACCGGGCACGTACGAGGCGGGCATCGAGGACTACAAGATCCTCAAGACCTCCTGCCCCGCCACCGGCACGATCGCCGGCACGGCCTACGCCTACTGCGGCAACAACTGGTGGAGCTACGACACCCCGGCCACCATCGGCTCGAAGATGACCTGGGCCAAGAACCAGGGCCTGGGCGGCGCGTTCTTCTGGGAATTCAGCGGCGACACGACGAACGGCGAACTGGTAACGGCCATCAACAACGGCCTCAACTAACAGCCCCGTAGGGGGCGCGGCAACTGCCGGCCCCGTTAGGGGCGCGGGGAACTGCGCAACCCCGTAAGGGGCGCGGGGAACTGCGCGACCAGCCCCCACCGGGCCGCAGACAACCCCCGACCCCAGCGGCGCAAGCCAAAACCGCCCGGGCAGCGAGTGAATGGTTAAGCCACATTCACCCGTTGCCCGGGCGGCGCGGCTTCAAGCCAAGCCAAGAACCCGGTCAGCGCATCCTCGCTCATCGCGAGCTCAAGCCGCGTCCCACGATGAACGCACGTCAAGATGATCGCGTCGGACAGCAGCGCAAGCTCTTCCTCACCCTCCGGCGCCCGCCGCCCCGCGACCTCGATCGCCGAGCGTTCAAGAACGCGCCGCGGCCGAAGCGCGTACGAGAAGACCCGGAACCACTCGATCCGGTCACCGCTGTAGCGGGCGATGCCATAGCCCCAGCCCTTGCCACTGGTGTCGGTCTTCTCCGGGACGTCCCACCGCAGGCTGCAGTCGAAGGTACCGCCCGACCGCTGGATCACTCTGCGACGCAGGCCGAAGACGAAGAGTCCGAGGGCCACCAGCAGTACGACCGACCCGACCACAGTCAGAGCGAGGACCATCGACACCGACCTCCTCGTCTCCTAGGTAACGGAAAGGAAAAAAGCACCCGCATCGCCTCAGCCGCGACCCGGTCCGGAAAAGCTCCGGTCCTGGCCGCGGCTGAGTCACTTCCTTCTGCGCGCCGGTTTCAGTGCGCAGACACCGCCCGCAGTCGCACGTCCGCGCGACGCTCGGCGGACGCGTCGGCGTCCGACTTCGCGCGCTCGAACGCCCGCTCCGCACGCTGGACGTCGATCTCGTCCGACAGCTCGGCGATCTCGGCCAGCAGCGACAGCTTGTTGTCCGCGAAAGAGATGAAACCGCCGTGCACCGCGGCGACGACCGTTCCACCATCACTCGTACGGATGGTCACCGGGCCCGACTCCAGCACACCGAGCAGCGGCTGGTGACCGGGCATGACGCCGATGTCGCCGGACGTGGTACGCGCGACGACCAGGGTGGCCTCGCCGGACCAGACACTGCGGTCCGCGGCGACGAGCTCGACATGCAGCTCAGCAGCCAAGGTGGGCTCCTCGGGTCACCACCCGGCGTTCGCTGCCGGGTGTTGGGTCAAAGTCTAATGGGCGTAGTGAGAGGGGCGGGACCCGCCCCGCGAGGCACGGCCCCGCCCCTGTCACTCAGAACGCGAGGTTCAGGAAACGCCGAGTTCCTTGGCGTTGGCCTTCAGGTCCTCGATGCCACCGCACATGAAGAACGCCTGCTCCGGGAAGTGGTCGTACTCCCCGTCGATGATCGAGTTGAACGCCGCGATGGACTCCTCCAGCGGAACGTCCGACCCGTCCACACCGGTGAACTGCTTGGCGGCGTGGGTGTTCTGGGACAGGAAGCGCTCCACACGACGGGCACGGTGGACGACGAGCTTGTCCTCCTCGCCCAGTTCGTCGATACCGAGGATCGCGATGATGTCCTGGAGGTCCTTGTACTTCTGCAGGACCGTCTTGACGCGCATGGCGGCGTCGTAGTGGTCCTGCGCGATGTAGCGCGGGTCCAGGATGCGGGACGTGGAGTCCAGCGGGTCCACGGCCGGGTAGATGCCCTTCTCGGAGATCGGACGGGAGAGCACCGTCGTCGCGTCGAGGTGGGCGAACGTGGTGGCCGGGGCCGGGTCGGTCAGGTCGTCCGCGGGAACGTAGATCGCCTGCATCGACGTGATCGAGTGACCACGCGTCGAGGTGATGCGCTCCTGCAGCTGACCCATCTCGTCGGCCAGGTTCGGCTGGTAACCCACCGCGGACGGCATACGGCCGAGCAGGGTGGAGACCTCGGAACCGGCCTGCGTGAAGCGGAAGATGTTGTCGATGAAGAACAGCACGTCCTGCTTCTGCACATCGCGGAAGTACTCCGCCATGGTCAGACCGGCCAGGGCCACGCGCAGACGGGTGCCCGGGGGCTCGTCCATCTGGCCGAAGACGAGGGCGGTCTTGTCGAGAACACCGCTCTCTTCCATCTCCGCGATGAGGTCGTTGCCCTCACGGGTGCGCTCACCGACGCCCGCGAAGACGGAGACGCCCTCGTGGAGGTTGGCGACACGCATGATCATTTCCTGGATCAGCACGGTCTTGCCGACACCGGCACCACCGAACAGACCGATCTTGCCGCCCTTGACGTACGGGGTCAGCAGGTCGACGACCTTCAGGCCCGTCTCGAACATCTCGGTCTTCGACTCAAGCTGGTCGAACGCGGGGGCCTTGCGGTGGATGGTCCACCGGTCGCCGTCGTACGCCTCGTCGGAGTTCAGGACCTCGCCGAGGGTGTTGAACACCTTGCCCTTGGTGAAGTCACCGACGGGGACGGAGATGCCCGTGCCCGTGTCGGTCACCGCGGCCTGGCGGACCAGGCCGTCGGTGGGCTGCATGGAGATGGTGCGGACCAGACCGTCACCCAGGTGCTGGGCGACCTCAAGGGTCAGCGTCTTCTTCTCGCCGGCGTTGGCCGGGTCGGCCACCTCGACGTGAAGGGCGTTGTAGATCTCCGGCATGGCGTCGACGGGGAATTCCACGTCGACGACCGGGCCGATGACCCGGGCGACGCGGCCCGTGGCAACGGCCGTCTCAACTGTCGTCGTCATTACCTGTCACTCCCCGCGGTCGCGTCGGCCAGCGCTGCGGTGCCACCGACGATCTCGCTGATTTCCTGGGTGATTTCGGCCTGGCGGGCCGCGTTGGCAAGTCGGGAGAGTGAAGTGATCAGGTCTCCCGCGTTGTCGGTCGCCGACTTCATCGCGCGGCGGGTGGCGGCGTGCTTGGAGGCAGCCGACTGGAGCAGCGCGTTGTAGATACGGCTCTCGACGTACCGCGGCAGAAGGGCGTCGAGGACGTCCTCCGCCGACGGCTCGAAGTCGTAGAGCGGGAGGATCTCGTCCTTGCTGGACGACTCCTCCGCCACCTCTTCGAGGCTGAGCGGCAGCAGGCGGCTGTCGACAGCCGTCTGCGTCATCATCGAGACGAACTCGGTGTAGACGATGTGGATCTCGTCCACGCCGCCCTCCGCCGTCTCCTTCTCGATGGCCTCGATCAGCGGAACGGCGACGTTCTTCGCGTCCGCGTACGAGGGCTCGTCGGTGAAGCCCGCCCACGATTCCGAGACCTTGCGCTCACGGAAGTTGTAGTGGGCGAGACCGCGGCGGCCGACGATGTACGTGTCGACCTCCTTGCCCTCGGCCACCAGACGGGCGGTCAGCTGCTCCGCCGCCTTGATGGCGTTGGAGTTGAAGGCGCCGGCCAGTCCGCGGTCGCTCGTGAGGAGCAGCACCGCGGCACGGGTCGCCGTCTCGGCCTCCGTGGTCAGCGGGTGCTTGGTGTTCGAACCGGTCCCGACCGCCGTGACCGCGCGGGTGAGCTCGGTCGCGTACGGCGAGGAGGCCCGTACCTTGCGCTGCGCCTTGACGACACGCGAGGCGGCGATCATCTCCATCGCCTTGGTGATCTTCTTGGTCGCGGTGACGGATTTGATGCGACGCTTGTAGACCCGGAGCTGGGCTCCCATGAGTCAGGTCCCTTCCGTCGTCACTTGCCCGCAGCGGCAGGGGTGTCCTCGCCGAGCAGCTTGCCGTCCGACGTCTCGAACTGCTTCTTGAAGTCCGCGATCGCGTCGGCGATGGCCTGCAGGGTGTCGTCCGACATCTTGCCGCCCTCCTTGATGGAGGTCATGAGGCCCTGCTCCTTGCGGTGCAGGTACTCAAGGAGCTCCTTCTCGAAGCGGCGGATGTCGGCGACCGGGACGTCGTCCATCTTGCCGGTGGTACCGGCCCACACGGAGACGACCTGGTCCTCGGTGGCCATCGGCTGGTACTGAGCCTGCTTGAGCAGCTCGACCATCCGCTGACCGCGGTCCAGCTGCGACTTCGACGCGGCGTCCAGGTCGGAACCGAAGGCGGCGAACGCCTCCAGCTCACGGAACTGGGCGAGGTCCACGCGCAGTCGGCCGGAGACCTGCTTCATCGCCTTGTGCTGCGCGGAACCACCGACTCGGGAGACGGAGATACCGACGTTCAGCGCGGGGCGCTGACCGGCGTTGAAGAGGTCCGACTCCAGGAAGCACTGGCCGTCGGTGATGGAGATGACGTTGGTCGGGATGAACGCCGAGACGTCGTTGGCCTTCGTCTCGACGATCGGCAGACCGGTCATCGAGCCCGCGCCCAGCTCGTCCGAGAGCTTCGCGCAACGCTCAAGGAGACGGGAGTGCAGGTAGAAGACGTCACCGGGGTAGGCCTCGCGCCCCGGCGGACGGCGGAGCAGCAGGGACACGGCGCGGTAGGCGTCGGCCTGCTTCGAGAGGTCGTCGAAGATGATGAGGACGTGCTTGCCCTCGTACATCCACTGCTGGCCGATGGCCGAGCCGGTGTACGGCGCCAGGTACTTGAAGCCGGCCGGGTCGGACGCCGGGGCGGCGACGATGGTCGTGTACTCCAGCGCGCCGGCCTCTTCGAGGGCGCCACGCACGGAGGCGATGGTCGAGCCCTTCTGACCGATGGCGACGTAGACGCAGCGGACCTGCTTCTTCGGGTCGCCGGTGCGCCAGTTGTCACGCTGGTTGATGATCGTGTCGACGGCCAGCGCGGTCTTGCCGGTCTGACGGTCGCCGATGACCAGCTGACGCTGGCCACGGCCGATCGGGGTCATCGCGTCGACGGCCTTGTAGCCGGTCTCCATCGGCTCGTGGACCGACTTACGGGCCATGACGCCCGGTGCCTGCAGTTCGAGCGCGCGGCGTCCGGACGTCTCGATCTCGCCGAGACCGTCGATCGGGGCGCCGAGCGGGTCGACAACGCGGCCGAGGTAGCCCTCGCCGACGGCCACGGACAGGACCTCGCCGGTACGCGTGACCGGCTGTCCCTCCTCGATACCGCTGAACTCACCGAGGATGACCGCACCGATCTCGCGCTCTTCCAGGTTCAGCGCGAGACCGAGGGTGCCGTTCTCGAACTTCAGCAGTTCGTTGGCCATGGCCGAGGGCAGGCCCTCGACCTTCGCGATGCCGTCGCCGGCAAGGGTGACCGTACCGACCTCCTCGCGCGAGGCCGCGTCCGGCTTGTACGACTGGACAAAGTTCTCCAGCGCATCCCGGATCTCCTCCGGCCGGATCGTGAGCTCCGCCATCTGGGTTCCCTGCTCTCCTTGTTGGGCCCGAAGTTTTCTTGGGGGGTCTGGGGCTTTTTCCCTCAGCGGCTGCGCCGCGGGCCCCCAGGAATCCTCTGCACGGCCCAACCAGGGCCGTAAGTACTGCGGTGTACTGACTGCGGTGTACTGAACTTCCGGGTACTTCTGGTGTACGCGTATGAAATTGCTGCTAGCTCGCCATGCGGCGGCTGACTGCTTCCAGCCGGTCCGCGATGGAGCCGTTGATGATCTCGTCTCCGACCTGTACCCGGATCCCGCCGAGGACCTCGGGGTCCACGTCCAGGTTCAGGTGCATGGGGTGCCCGTAGAGCTTCGCGAGGGCGGCGCCGAGGCGCTGCTTCTGCACGTCGCTCAGCGGAACCGCCGAGGTGACGACGGCGACCATGCGGTTACGGCGGTCGGCCGCGAGCTTGGACAGGGATTCGAGTCCCGACTCCAGGCTACGTCCCCGGGGCGCGGTCACAAGGCGCGTGACCAGCCGCTCGGTGACGGCGTCGGCCCGGCCGCCGAGCAGGCTGCGCAGCAGCTCGCCCTTGGCCGCGGCGGAGGCGCCGCGGTCGGTCAGCGCGGCACGCAGCCCGGTGTCCGAGGCGACGATCCGGCCGAACCGGAACAGCTCGTCCTCGACGTCGTCGAGCCTGCCCAGCCGCTGCGCCGCCGTGAGGTCGGCGGTGTCGGCCAGCTCCTCGATCGAGTCGACCAGGTCGCGCGAACGCGACCAGCGGGAGCGCACCAGACCGGCCACCAGGTCGGCGGTGGTGCCGCTGACCTGACCGCTGAGAAGACGCCCGGCCAGTTCGGCCTTCGCCTCGCCGGCCTGCGCCGGGTCGGTGAGGACCCGGCGCAGGGACACCTCACGGTCGAGC
>NZ_JBHWZP010000190.1:0-18356 GCF_042728395.1 Streptomyces sp. NPDC060205 | reverse complement strand
CCATTCCCATGGCTCTGTTCGCATGCAAGGGGGGATGGAGAGAGCATGTCACGACCTGCCTCGGAACTCGGCCGGGCATTGCTGGCCGAATTCGGACCTGATTTCGTCGCGAAACAACTCAGCAACGAGGTGGTGTTCAAGCGCCTCGCCCCGGAACTGGTCCAGGAGCACTTCTCCTGGCACGACCTCAACGAGATCCTCGCCCGCGGTCGCACGGAACCCGCCGAGCTGAAGCTGTCCGCACAGAGCAGGCTCCTCCCGGAACACGAGTACATGGCGACGCGCGGAGGCCACCGGGTCGTGGATCTGACCCGTGTCTTCTCGCTCATGCGGTCCGGGGCCAGCGTCATCATCGACTCCCTGGACCGGATCCACCCCGCGGTGCGGGCCGCGACCGACGACCTGATGCGCATGGTCGGCGAGATGGCGTCCTGCAACCTCTTCGTCACCTTCGACGACTCGAAGGCCTTCAACAGTCACTACGACGAGGTGGACACCTTCATCGTGCAGGTGCAGGGCACCAAGCACTGGCAGGTGCACGGCCCTTCGGAGGCCCACCCGCTGCCGGAGTACGGCGACAACGACCCGGCCCGCTGCCCGCGGCACGTCGTGTTCGAGAAGCCCCTGGAGCCGGGCGACGTGATCCACGTGCCCCGTGGCTGGTGGCACACCGTGCGCGGCGGCGGCGAGTCCAGTCTCCATCTCTCCTTCGTCTTCACCCGCCGCACCGGCTACGACTGGCTGCGCTGGGTGGCGTACCGCGCCCTGCACGACGTCGACGTACGGGAGAGTCTGGCCCGGGCGGGCACCCCCGAGGAGCAGCGGGCGCAGGCCGAGCGGATCCTCACGGCCTTCGTGAACGAGGCGAAGGGCCTGACACTGCGGGACTTCTTCGACAGCGAGCGGAACGGCACGGGCGGCCGGGAGACCGCCGGACTGCCCTGGGACGTGCTCCGGGCGCGCCCGCCGGCCGAGTCGGTGGTCGAACTGGCGACCGTCCTGCCGCCCCGGCTCGACGTCAGGGACGAGCGCGTGGTGCTCACCGCGGCGGGTCAGGAGTTCGCCCTGCCGTCGGCCCATCGCGTCGCGTGCGAGGTGCTCGTCGAGGAACGCCGTCTCGGCGTGGGCGAGTTGGCCGAGCGTGCGGGGACTTCGGTGACCGCCGCGTCGGCGCTGGTCTCCGCGTTGCTGCGGGCCGGGCTGGTCACCGTCACCGATGACGGAGCGGGGCGCGCCGAAGGCTGGCGGGCCCCGTGACGGGGACCGCCGTCCGGCCGGGTGCGGGCGCCCTGGGGCTGCCCGCCGCCGAAGTGGACGCCGTGCTCTCGGGCGCCCTCACCGCGGACGCGGTCCTGATGGGGCTGCCGTCCGACGCCGGGGTCACGAGTGTGCCCGGCCAACGCCACGGCCCGGAGATCTTCCGCAAGCTCTCCCCCGGCCACGACTGGACCGTCACCGACGACGGCGCCCTGGGCGGGGTGCTGGACCCGTTGACCGGGGGTCCGGTGCTCGACGGGCGCAGGGTGTTCGACCTGGGCGACCTCGGCTCGGTGCCGCTCGACCCCCGGGTGGGGCGGGCCACCTACTACCGGGCGGTGACCGGCCTGGCGCAGCGGCTCGCCGGGACATCCGCGACTCCGCTGTTCATCGGCGGGGACCACGCGCTGTCCGCGCCGGTCGCCACCGGCCTCGCGGCTGAACACGGGCCCCTGCACATGGTGTGCTTCGACGCCCACTGCGACTACAGCAGCCGCCCGATGCCCGGCCTCGCCGACATCACCCACGGCGACTTCCTCGGACACCTGCTGCAGACCGGCGTGCTCTCCGGGTGCGACCTGTACGGGGTGCGGACCTTCCTTCCGGCCTCGTGGGGCCCGTTGCCGCCGAACCTGCGCTGTTCGTACGCGTACGACTTCCCGGAACCCGTCGGCGGGGAGGGCGCGGCGACGTATCTCTCCATCGATCTCGACGCGATCGACCCCGCGGAGTTCCCGGCGACCGGGCACCCGGAGGCGGGCGGCTACCGGCTGCGGGAGCTGCTCGCCGCCGTCGAGCACGTCTGCCGTACCCGTCGGGTGGTCGCGGTGGACATCGTGGAGGCCCTCCAGGACGACCGTGAGAACCGTGCCACCAGCGCGACGATCTCCACACTTGTCATGAGCTGTCTGCGGGCACTGCTGGACGACCACCAGGGAGCGATGAGGCGACGATGACCACCATGGACACGGCCGGCCGGACCCGCGGCCGCACCCTGCACGGCTGGCAGATCGACCTGATCGCCGACATGGACCGTCCCGACCTCCGGACGCACGGCCCGTCCCACGTCGGCCGCAACGCCGGCGAGGAGGACGTCACGATCCGCCGGTACCGGGACCGCACCTGGATCTACAAAACGTGGGAGAGCGACCGCCACCCCGGGCGCTTCCATCTGTACACGCCCACGACCGGCAAGGTCCACGGGATCGACGCACGGCAGGCGCAGCTGCTGGGGGCGGCCACCTGGGAGCCGGCCGGCCCGGCGGACACGGGGCGCGCCCCTGCTGCGCCGCCCACCGAGGCGGAGATCGCCGAACTCAACCGGCTGGTACAGCCGTTCGAGGGTGCGGGCTGGCAGTTTCCCGAGGTGCCGTCCGACGCGCGTGTGGACACCCCACGGGTGCGGGTGCTGATGCTCAATCCCACCGAGCAGTGCAACATCCGTTGCACGTACTGCTATTACGGCGGCGCCTACCCGGGGACCCGTCCGCACCAGACGGCCTCCCCGCAGGCGGACATGGTGAAGGCCGCGATCGACCTGTTCGTCACCGGCGAGAAGAAACTGGAGCCCGCGCAGCGGGCCCTCTACTTCTTCGGCGGCGAACCGCTGCTCGCCTTCGACCAGCTCAAGGAGGCCGTACTCGCCCTGGAGGAGCGGAAGAGGGAGGTCGGCTCACAGGCCCAGAACCTGATCATCCAGATCAACTCCAACGGGATGCTGCTGACCCCGCAGATCGTCGACTTCCTGGTCGAGCACGACATCTACCTCAACATCTCCATCGACGGGCCCAACCACGACCGCTACCGGGTCGACCGGCGCGGCAAGGGCACCCACGAGCGGGTGCGGGAGCGCACCGACTGGCTCGCCGAGAACTGGCCGGAGTACTTCGCCTCCCGGGTCGCCGTCATCTGCGTGCTGTCGGCGCCCCTGGACGAGGCGGCCCTGTACCGGTACTTCACCGACTGGCCGACCGCACTGCGGGCGCTGGCCTGGGACTTCGACCTGCTGCTGCCGGGCGGCGAGCAGTCCTACACGGACTTCCGGCGGATGTTCACCGAGCAGCGCCGGGTGTGGGACCTGTTCGTCGCGGCCCACCGCCACGACCACCAGGAGCGGGAGCGGTCGGGCCGCTACCGCTTCTCCTTCAGCCACGGTTTCCTGCACCGCTCGTTCCACCGGGCGCTGAACCAGCCGGAACGCGACGGTTCGCCGCGGCTCGCCCATCTGCTGGGCGTCCAGCTCGTCCCGGGCAACGACAACCTCGTGCTCGGTTCGGACGGCACGCTCTACTCGTCGTACGAGTTCCAGTCCCCGGACTTCGCCGTCGGCCACACCGACCGGGGCGTCGATCCGCTGGCCGGCGTCGAGCAGCTGGCCATGTTCCGTGCCGCCGCGAACGCGGGTTCCTGCGGGTCCTGCTGGGCGGCGCCGATGTGCACGGTGACCGTGCCGGAGGCGCCGTTCCGGGAGTCGGATCCCGCCGAGACCGTACGCGACAAGGTGACGGCCAAGCGGGCGCGCTGCATGTCGGAGCGGGAGAACCTGGAGCAGGGGCTGCGGGCGCGGACCGACATCGAGGAGGCGTTCGGCCCCGAGGCGTTGCGGGGGCATCGTGAGGACTGGGCCCGGCAGGCGGAAGGGGGCAGCCGCGTTGACCACTTCTTCGAAACATGACGGGTCCGCAGCCGTCGCGTCCGACGCGTCCGCCGTCCTCGAACGTCTCTGCGGGCCCACACCGGCCGTGCTGCGCGGGGCCGGTCTGGAGTGGCCGGTGTATCCGGTGCTGCGCGAGGCTCGGCTGCGGGAGCTCGCCGACCGTCCGGTGATCGCGGAGGATCCGCGGCGCCGGCCCGTGACCGTACGGCTGCGGGAGGTGCTCGACGAGCTGCGGGCCGAGCGGCCACGTGGACTGTATCTGCGCAACCAGCGCCTGTCGGAGTTCGATCCGGCCCTGTGGAACCTCGTCCCGCGCGAGGTCCGGCGGCTCAACTGGCTGCTGGCACTGCCCGCGGGCGAACGCCCGGACTGGGCGTGGCTGATGGTCGGCGGCGCCGGGACCAGCTCGCCCCTGCACGTCGACACGATGGCGAGCGCCGCGTGGAACCTGCTCGGATCGGGCCGCAAGAAGTGGAGCTTCCACTCGCCGGAGCGCTCCGAGGAGTGGCGGCTGCTGCCGCCGGGCGTCTGTGTCCCCGGGTCCTACGAGGTCCGGAGCGTCGAACTGGTCCAGGAACCCGGGGACATCGTGGTGACACCGAGCGGCTGGGCCCATGAGGTGCACAACGTCAGCGGCACGGTCTCCGTCACCGCCAACTTCATCAACCGTTCCAACCTCGGCTTCGCCAGGCGGTACTTCGAGGTGCTCGGCGACACGGCGAACCACGAGGCGCTCGGTGCCGTCGGCGCGGCGTTCGACCGGCTCGACGGCGGGAGCGGCGGCCGGTGAACGCGACCGGTCCGCCCTGCACGCGTCCCGAAGTCAACCCGTGCATCGGGCAGTTGCGGGGGCAGGCAGTGAGCCGTACGGTCCGGGAGGCGATCGGCCCCGGTCACCGGCGCACCGGCACGGCCACAGGTCACGGGAACCAGGCGGCGGCCGTCGACCGCAGCGCCGACCAGGCATTCCAGGAGGAGCCCCGATGAGAATCCGGCTGGAGTCGGTGCACCGCTCCTACCGCGTGAGACGCCCTCCGGAATCGGGAAGCCGCCTCACCCGGCTCGTCCGCAGGGTGAGCAGTGAGGTGGAGGCGCTGCACGGCATCGACCTCGCGGTCGACGAGGGCGAGACCGTCGGGTACATCGGGCTCAACGGGGCCGGCAAGTCCACCACCATGAAGCTGGTCGCCGGGATCCTCACGCCGACCTCCGGGCGGGTCACGGTGGACGGCCGCGATCCGCACCGCCACCGCCGGCAGCTCTCCGCCGAGCTGGGCTATCTCGCGGCGCAGCGGGCCAGCCTGTGGTGGGACCTGCCGGTGAAGGACTCCTACGAACTGATCCGCCGGGTCTACGACGTCGAGCCGGCCGTGTTCCGGCGACGGCGCGAGGACCTGGTCTCGCGGCTCGACATCGGGCGGTATCTCGACACCCCCGTACGGGAGTTGTCGCTCGGCAACCGGACCCGCGCGGAGCTGGTGGGCGCCCTGCTGCACGCGCCTCGGCTGCTGCTGCTCGACGAGCCGACGATCGGCCTCGACATCTTCGCACGGGAGGCCATCTGCGAAGTCCTGCGCGAACTGCGCGACGACACCGCGCCGACCGTCGTCATGGCCAGCCACGACCTGCGCGACGTGGAGGCGATCTGCCACCGGATCGTCATGATCGACGACGGGCGGCTGGTGTACGACGGGAAGATCGACGAGCTGCGTGCCCTGGGCGGGGGCCGCCGCACCCTGGTGATCCATCACGCGGCGGACCACCGGCTGCCCGAACTGCCCGAGCTGCCCGGTCTGACGCGGATCGAGGACCGGACCCGCACGGTCACCACGTACACCTTCACGCAGGGGGAACTGCCGGGCGAACTGCTCGCCGCACTGTTCCGCGACCCGCGGGTCGACGACGTGCGGATCGAGGCCCCGAGTCTGGAGGACCTCATCAAGGACCTTTATCTGAGGGGGACTTGATGACGTCCGTACGACGGTCGTGGCAGGCCCATCGGGCCGTCGCCGGCATCCAGGTCAAACTCGCCTTCCGCTACCGGACCAGAGCCTTCGCCCAGGGCGTGGGCGCCCTGCTGCTGATCGGTCTTCAGGTGGCGCTGTGGGCGGCCGTGTACGCCGGCAGCGACGACTCGACGCGGGCGGGCTGGCTGACCCTGCACCAGACGACGGTCTACGCGGCGGCCGGCACCGTGTGGGTGCTGTGTGTCCCCGGGCTGACGCTGGCACGCCAGCTGGAGACGAAGATCAGGGACGGTCGGATCGTGACCGAACTGCTGATGCCCACGGGATTCCTGTCCCAGTGGTTCTCCGCTGCCCTCGGCCGCACGATCGGCGTCACCGCCCTCGTCGGCATGCCCGCGCTCCTCGTCGCCGCCACGCTCCTGTACCCCTTCGGCCTTGATCCCGGCTACCTCGGGCGGCTCCTGCTGACGGTCACCATTGCCTTCGTCATCCTGTTCGACTTCAGCTATCTGATCGGCCTGTCCGCGTTCTTCCTGCGTCGCGTCGACGGGCTCAACGAGGTCCGCGAGGCACTGCTGCTCCTGCTCGGCGGTTCGATGATGCCCATCTCCCTCTACCCGGGCCCCCTGCGGGACGCGGCGGTCTGGACCCCGTTCGTGCACGGCTTCTACACCCCGCTCGGCACACTCGTGCGGGACCCCTTCGTGGACGGCCGGGTGATCGCCCTGGGCGCGTGCTGGGCGGTCGTGCTGACCGTCGCGAGCGTGGCCTGCACCCGGGCCGCCCTGCGGAAGCTGGTGATCGCCGGTGGCTGACACCCTGGCCGGACTGCGGAAGTCCGCCGGAATCGCGCTGCTCGCCACCCGGATGAACTTCCGGAGCCATATGGTGCACCCCGGTGAGGTCCTGCTCGCGAACCTCGGTGCCCTCGTCCAGGCGGTCTCCGGAGCGGCCGTCCTCATGCTGGCCCTCTCCGCGGCGGGCGACATCCACGGCTGGACTCTCGCCGAATGGGCGGTGCTCACGGGGTTCACCACCGTGGCGCGCGCACTGTGGAACACCGTCTTCTTCGGCACCCTCGACATCCCGGACATGGTGCGCACCGGTGAACTCGACCACTATCTGGTCCGGCCCACCAGCCCGCTGGCGCTCATCCTGTTCTCCAAGGTCGACACGGACGTGTGGATCGAGATCGTCGTCGGCGGCGCCCTGCTGGGCACCGCTCTGCATCTCAGCGGAGCGGACGTCTCCCCGGCGGTGGTGGTCTTCGTCCCGCTGGCGCTGACCGGGGCCGCGCTCGTCTTCGCGGCCATGCATCTCGCCGTCACGGCACTGTCGTTCTGGCTGCGCCAGGACGCGATGCTGAGCATGCTCATCTGGCGGCTGGACAGCTTCTCGCAGCTGCCGATGAGTTTCTACCCCAAGTGGCTGCTGACCGTGTTCTCCACGGTCGTGCCGTTCGCCTTCGTCGGCTATTACCCCTGCCTCTACATCCTCGGCAGGACCGACTCACCGTTCGTCTGGGCCCTGCCCCTGGTGGGACCGCTGCTGTTCCTGCCGGCGGTCCTCCTGTGGCGGCGCGGGGTCGACCGCTATTCCAGCACCGGTTCTTGAGGAGCGTTCCAGTGGATCACCTCGCCGCGTTCGAGCGTGACGGCTATCTCGTGGTGGACATCTTCTCCCCCGACGAGGTCGCGGAGCTGAAGAAACTGCTCTCCGGCCTCATCGACCCTCCGGCGTCCGGGCATCCCCGGCTGTACGTCCACGCCGCCTCCGAGAAGCCGCTGCCACGGCTCGATCCCTACAACCCGTACGCCGTGTGGAAGATCGTCAACACCCCGCTCGCCGGCGACGCCTGGTACGCGCTGATCCAGGACGCGCGGATCCTCGACGTCGTCGGCGAACTCATCGGCCCCGACATCAACTTCCACATGGGGTTCGCCCGGCTGCGCCCCACGGGGCTGAGGGCCGAGGAGGGCTGGCACCGCGACCTGGAGACCGACCGCCACACCCTGCCCGAACTCGTCACCGCGCTGATCTACCTCGACGACATGGACGCCGAGTCCGGCGCCACACTGGTCTGTCCGGGCAGTCACCGCCATGACCGGCCGGCACCCGAGGAGGGCGAGGCCCGGCCGGTCCGGGCCCGCCCCGGGTCGGTGCTCTTCCTGCACTGCCTCACGCTGCACCGGGCCAGCGGGAACATGACCGAGCGCCATCGCTCCATCCTCATCAACGAGTACAAGAGCGCCCGCACCGTGGAGGTGACACCCAACGACGCCGCGTTCGCCGACCTTCCACTGCGCCGCGGGGGCCGGAACCTGAGCGCCCTGTGACACACCGACGGCCTTGGTGAGCGGCGGTCCCGGCGCGGTGCCGCTCCCGTGGTCCGCGCGTCGTTCAGACGACGAGGCGACCGCCGTCGGCCACGATCATCTGGCCGGTGACAGAACTGGTGCGGCACAGACCTCCTCCGCCGGCCTCCAGCGGAATGGCCTGGTCGCGCCCACGCAGACGCAACCAGGCCGTCGCCCTGTGCCGTGGCGTTTTCGTGGGCGGTCCGGTCAGAACTCAGCCGCGCCACACCTGGATGAGTCCCACATTGTCGTTGAGAGACGCGCCGAGATACGGCACCGGCAGTCGGAACGTGGCGGCGTAGGTACTGGACCGGTTGTGGAACCTCGCCACGGTGCAGGTGCCGACCCCCTGCGCGGAGCTGATGTTGTGCGACCAGTAGTCATCCGGATGCAGCGAATAGCCCGAGCTGTCGCACGGGCCGTCGTCGCCGTAGATGAACGTGGTGGGGTTGCGGTAGTCGGTGTTCTTCGACCAGAGCATCAACAGGGTCGCCTGCGCGGACTTCCCCCCGGTCTTGGCCAGCACCTGGGACGACGCAAGGTGAGCGCGGGCGTCGGCCGCGGACTTGTCCGAACAGTACCGGTACAGCTCCGGGGAAGCCCCGCCCTCGGCGGGGGTCTTCCCCACGAGGACGACACAGGCCTTGGGATCCGCGGCGGACTTCGCGGTCGCCGCCTCCCCCGCCGGCGCAGTGGCCAGCAGTAGACCTGCGACACCCGCCGCCATGCCGATCAGGCCCACGGAACCCTTCATTTTGCTCACTTCTTCTCCCCTTCCGGATCGGGTCCGCAGCGGTGCCCGCACTGCCGACGGGCACCCGCGCGACCCCGTTCGTGGTGGCTCGTGTTCCTTTCAAGAGGAGAATGCGCGCCGCGGCCCGGCCTGTCGTTACGCGTCCGCGCACAGGCCTTTCGTCTGCGTGTACTGCTGTGGCCGCCGGCGGTACCGGCGTGGCGAGAGGCCGAAGGCGTGACGGAGTGCCTGGGTGCAATGCGCGGGGACGACGAGGCCGCGGCAAACTGCGATCGCGTGGATCGGGCGCGGGCAAGTCGAACAGGTCGGCCGGCCCGGTAGCGCGTCACACCAGGACACCTGGTCGGTCACCGCCGCCTCACCGCCTTCACTGCGAGCCCGCTCGGCGCCTGCCGGTACGCGTCCCGGTACGCGTCGAGGATCGGGCGCTCCGGTGGGATGAGGTCGGCCGGCAGGCGGTCGATGTCGAAGAACGCGGCGGCGGTGTTCTCGACCTGGTCCGGGACCACTGTGGCGCCGGGCGGCAGAGCGGTGACGTAGGCGGCGGTGGCGTTGTGGACCTGGTCGCCGTTGGGATAGCGGTAGAAGTACGTGGGCCCTCCGGAGAACAGGCCCAGCAGCGTCAGTTCACCGACGACCAGCCCTGTCTCCTCCAGCACCTCTCGGCGGGCGGTGTCCTCGAAGGACTCGCCGGGATCCATCAGCCCGCCGGGCAGCCCCCACCCGCCGGTGTCCGCGCGGGCAAGGAGCAGCACTCCGCCCCGCTCGTCGGTCACCACCACCGACGAGCCCGGGAGGATGAGGGGCCGATGGCCCAGCAGGGCACGCAGTTGGGCCACGTAGTCCTTCATCCGTCGTCCCTTCGACCCTGATCAGTGCAGACTGCGTGCGCGGGGCGATCGGCACATGCCCGCCGTACCGACTCACAAACACGGTCGACCTCGTGCTCCGGCATGTGCGAGCAGACCGGCAAGGTGATCATCCGGGCGGCCCGCCGGTCCGTCACCGGCGGTTCGAGCAGGGGCGTGGTGCCACGAGCGGTCACTCCCGGATCGCCCCGTCGGCGCGACGCCCCTGCGCCGCGCCCGACCGTCGCTCAGGTGACGCTGATCGCGCCGGTGACGACCGCGAAGGCGATGTACGCGAGGGAGACCAGGACGCCCCAGCGCAGGGCGTGCTTCTGGAAGTCGCCCAGTTCCGCCTTGACGAGGCCGAGCAGGACCCACAGGGGTGCGCTGGTCGGGCCCATCATGTGCAGGATCTGCCCGATGGCGCCGGCCCGGGCGATCTCGTTGGCGGGGATCCCGTAGTGCGCGGCGGACTCGGCGAGGACGGGCACCACACCGAACCAGTACGCGTCGTTCGACATGAAGAAGCCGAGCGGCAGCGCGAGGACGGCGGTGAACAGCGGGATGACGTTGCCCCAGCCCTCGGGGACGATCGACAGGGCCGCGTCCGCCATGGCCTTGATCATGCCGGAGTCGGTCATGATGCCGGTGAACACACCGGCGGCCAGGACCAGGATCATCACCGGGACCGCGTTGGCGGCCTGGCGCTTGATGAGTTCCTGCTGGTCGCCGATCCTGCGGATGTTGACCAGCAGGGCGATCACGAAGGCCACCATGAAGAGCACCAGCAGGTCGGCGACCTCCAGGATGAGCAGCGCCATCAGGAGCACGGTGAGGGCGGCGTTGAACCACATGCGCCAGTCGGCCTCGACCGGTTCGAAGGCCTCGCCGGAGGCGATCTCCAGTTTGTAGGTGCTGAGCTTCTCGGAATCGAGCTTGCCGCGTTCGCGCAGGCCGAGCCAGTAGGCGACGGCGATGATGGCCAGGCTGGTGAGCGCCATGGGGGCGAGCATGTGGACGAAGTATTCGGTGGCACTCAGGTGCAGGACGCTGATGCCACGGGTGGCGGCGCCGCCCCAGGGGGTGGTGCCGGAGATGGTGCCCAGTGCCATCGCGGCGAGGGTGGCGAGGATGAGCGGGTTGATGCCCAGGCGCCGGTAGATGGGCAGGAACGCCGAGCAGACGATCATGTAGGTGGTGGTGCCGTCGCCGTCCAGGGCCACGCACAGGGACAGCACGGCGGTGCCGACGACGATGCGGACCGGGTCGCCCTTGGTGGCGCGGATGATGGCCTGGACGATCGGCTCGAAGAGTCTGGCCTCCATCATCAGGCCGAAGTAGAGGACCGCGAACAGCAGCAGGGCCGCGGTGGGCGCGACCGTGTCCAGGCCGTTCATGATCATGTCGCCGAGCTTGGCGCCCTTGCCCGCGATCAGTGCGGCGGCGATCGGCGTGAGCATGATGGCGGTGAAGGCGGAGAGGTACTTCCGCATGACGAGCAGCATGAAGCTGCCCAGTGTGGCGAAGCCGAGGACGGCGAGCATCGTTGCTCCTTGATGCAGGTGCGCAGGGCCGCCGGTGGGTCGGCGGCGCGGTGCGGGGCGGCGCAGGTCAGTGCGTGGCGGGTCGGAAGGTGACCGACAGCGCACGTGAGGCCGTACTCGGCTCGTGCGTGGGGTCGGTCATGGTACGTGTGACTCCTGTACGGCGGTTTCGAGACACACGGCCGCGGCGGGCATCGGCCCGCGGGCAGGTCAGGGGCGCGTTCGGGATGGCTGGGTCGTCCGGTGGCGGACGGGTGACCGAGGAAGGGAAGGCGGCTCGCCCCACTTCCGGACAACCGGTTTACCGGATTGCCGGTAGGTAACTAGAATCCGGCCATCGCGTCAATACCGAAGTGAGGAATTCGATGGCCGAACTCGCCAGGATCACGGTCGAGCCACGGGAGCCGCTGGCCTCCGAGGTGTCCCGCCGACTGATCGACTATTTGATGTCAGGCGAGGTGCAGCCCGGTGACCGGATCCCGTCGGAGCGGCAGCTGACCGAGATGCTCGGGGTGAACCGCCCCACCGTGCGCGAGGCGATCAAGTCGCTGGGATTCCTCGGCCTGCTGGAGATCCGCCAGTCCAGCGGGACGTACTTCCGCGGCACCGATTCCGACGTGCTGTACCGGCTCTTCGAGCTGGGTCTGATCCTCGGGGAACGGGGCGCCCGGGACATGGTGCAGGCCCGCGCGGAGCTGGAGGTGGTCGTCGCCGGCCTCGCCGCTCAGGCCCGCGACGAGGCGGGCGTGGAACTGCTGCGCGCGCGGCTGGCGGCGATGCGCCAGTGCCCGGACGAGGAGTTCCCCGAGGCGGACACCGCCTTCCACGCCGCCCTGGGCGAACTGTCCGGCAACGCGGTACTGCGGGACATGCTCAAGGGCATGCGGGCGATGATCCAGCGGGGCTGGGTGGAGCGCACCGGCGCCGTCCGCTCCCGCGAGGTGGCCTACGCCGACCATGTGCCGATCTTCGACGCGGTCGTGGCGGGGGACGCGGAGGCGGCCCGCGCCGCGATGGCCCGGCACATGGACGGCGCGTCGCGTCGCCTGATGGAAGCCCTCGACCGACGCGAGGCATAGCCGGGCACCGTGGGCCGCGAGGCGCCCTGAGCCTTGGGGCGCCTGGGATCCGCGGCCCTGGGTCGCCGCCTGCGGGACGGCTGGGGTCGCCGCCTGCGGGACGGCTGCGACCTGCGTCCCGGGGTGACGGGCGGGGCTCCACTTTCACAACCGGTTGACCGGTTGACCGGTGCGGCCTACAGTGGCGGCGCGGCACCGCGACCACTCGCTGCCGTCCCCCATCCCGGGCTCCTCCCCGTGTTCTCACGAGGCGTTCTCGCGCCGTTCGGAGCGGGCCCGCGGTCGGGACCCTTGCCGGTCCCCGCCTACCGGAAGAGGTAAGAACCCCGGTGAACGAACCCCGACCCCTGGTCGCCATGATCCACGCAGTGCCGACCGGCGCCCGTATCGCCCAGGAGGCCTTCGCCCGCGAGTTTCCGCAGGCCACGGTCTGGAACCTGCTGGACGACCGGCTGCTGTACGACGCACTCGACTCCGGCGGGCTCACCGACGCACTGCGCCGGCGCATGCTCCGCCTGATCGGGCACGTGATGGACGGCGGCGCCCAGGGCCTGCTGCTCACCTGCTCCTCCTACGGGGAGGTGGTGGACACCGCCCGCGCCCTGTGGGACGTGCCCGTGCTGAAGTCCGACGAGGCCATGTTCAGCGCCGCCCTGGCCGGTCCGTACCGGCGTATCGCCGTCGTCGCCTCCACCGCGCCCGCCGTGCCGGCCGCCCTCGCCCAGCTCGAAGCGCTCGTGCCGACGGTCCGCCCGGACCGCCCCGTGGACATCGTGACCGCCCTGAGCGAGGAGGCGGCCACCCCGGGCGATCCCGGCGCGACCGCCCGGCACCTGGCCGACGCCCTGCACGCGGCGGGTGGCTCCGACGCGGACGTGGTGCTGCTGGCCCAGTACTCGCTGACCCCGGCCCGCGACGCCCTGGCCGCCCTGGTGGGTGTACCCGTGCTCGACGGCGCGGGCGCCGCCGCACGGCAACTTCGTGCTCTGCTCGTCCCCGGCCCCGACGAAGGACAGTCCGCCACGGCCACGACGGTGATCCGATGACCGCCCGTCTGCCCTGGCCGCTGGCCTACACGGTCTCGGGCGACGACTGCGCCACCTTCATGCCGCTCGGCTACGCCGCACCCCTGGCCGAGGCGGTGGACCACCTCGCCGAACTGGGCTACGACGGCGTGGAACTGCAGGTCCGCGAGAGCGGCGCACACGACGCCGACAAGCTCGTACGGACCGTCGACGCCGCGGGGCTGAAGATCCTGGGCGTCGGTACGGGGCCGGTCTCGGCCCACGACCGGCTGACGCTGACCGACCCGTCACCGGACGTACGCCGTCACGCCCTGTTCCGGCTCCTCGGCGCGGCCCGTCTCGCCGGCGCGCTCGGTGTGCCGGTCACCCTCGGCCAGACCCGCGGCACCTTCCTGCCCGGCCTGGAGGACATGCAGCGCCTGTGGGCCGAGCGTGCCGTCCAGCACCTGGCCGAGGAGGCGGCCCTGTACGGCAGCCGGCTGCTGCTGGAGCCGCAGTCGCGCGCCAACACCTCGCTGTGGCACACCCCGGACGAGACCCGCGCCGTCATCGACGCGCTCACCGGCCCGGCCGGGCTGGTGCTGGACACCCATCACCTCGACGCCGAGGGCATCGACGCGAGCGTGGCCCTCACGGAGCACGCCCCGGTCACCGGCTGCGTGCAGCTCGCGGCGCCCGGCACGCGAGGACCGCTCACCGTCGGCGATCCGCGGCTGCCCTCCCTGTTGCAAGCACTGCACAGGGGCGGCTTCACCGGCTGGCTGACGCTCGAACACACCCAGAACGGTGACAGTCACCAGGCCGCGGCCCGCTCCTGGGCCGCGTTGGACGACGCGGCCGCGACCCTGGCCTGACCGATCCGACCAGCGGGCCCACCGACCGACCGAATGCCCCACCCGGGCTCCCCAGGTGGACTCCCCGACGACCTGACTGCCCGGCCATCTGCCGTTTTGCCCTCCTGCTGCCAGAACAGCCGACCGAAAGAGGAACCCGCATCATGAGCTCCACCACCTACCGTCTCGGCGTCCTTGAGGGCGACGGGATCGGCCCCGAGATCGTCCCGTCCTCCGTCGAGATCGCCACCGCCGCCGCGCAGTCCGCGGGCGTCGAGGTCGACTGGGTGACCCTGCCGCTGGGCGCCACCGCGATCGAGTCCCACGGCACCCCCGTCCCCGAGGAGACGAAGGAGGCCCTGGCCGGACTCGACGGCTGGTACCTCGGCCCGCACGACTCCGTCAGCTACCCCGAACCGCACAAGTCCGCGCTCAACCCCTCGGGCACCCTGCGCAAGCACTTCCAGCTGTTCGCCAACATCCGCCCCGCCAAGTCCTTCCCCGGCGCCGAGTCGATCTGCGACAACGCCGACCTGGTCATCGTCCGCGAGAACACTGAGGGCTTCTACGCCGACCGCAACACCTTCGCCGGCACCGGTGAGTTCATGCCCACCCCCGACACCGCCATCATGCTGGGCATCATCACCCGCCAGGCCACCGAGCGCGTCGCCCGTGTCGCCTTCGACCTGGCCCGCTCGCGCCGCAAGAAGCTGACCATCGTCCACAAGGCGAACGTGCTGAAGCTGACCACCGGCCTGTTCCGCACCGTGTGCCAGGAAGTCGCCGAGGAGTACCCAGACGTGGCGGTGGACGACTTCCACATCGACGCCATGACCGTCCACCTGGTGCGCCGCGCCCAGGACTTCGACGTCATCGTCACCGAGAACATGTTCGGCGACATCCTCTCGGACCTGGCCGGTGAGATCTCCGGCTCGCTGGGCACCGCCCCGTCCATCAACTCCTCCGCCACCACGGCGATGGCCCAGGCCTCCCACGGCTCCGCCCCCGACATCGCCGGGCAGAACATCGCCAACCCGGTCGCCATGATCCTGTCCGGAGCGATGCTGTTCGAGTGGCTCGCCGCCAAGCACGGCGACGAGCGGCTGGCCGCTGTCGCGAAGACCGTCGAGCAGGGCGTGGCCGACGCGATCGCCTCCGGCGTCTCCACCCGGGACCTCGGCGGGTCCGCGTCCACCAGCGAGTTCACCGCCGCGGTCATCAAGGCCATCGGCGCCGGCCAGGACTGACCCCGCCGCCTCGGGGCGGGGGCCGGCTGCGGTCGCCCGCCCCGGCTCCCGGCGTCCTGCCCGCCCCCTGCCCCGCTCCGCCTGCCCGGAGTCCGTACGGTCCGCACGGTTCTCCGTCATGTGCGGACCGGTAGGGGCCGGGCGCGCAGTTCCCCGCGCCCCTGACGGGGCCCGCCACCCCCTGACAAGGCGCCCCGTTCGACGCGGGCCGCCCGGGAAGAGAGCCCGACCATGACCCTGCGCATCGGCTGCATAGCCGACGACTTCACCGGCGGCACCGATGTCGCCGCGGCCTTCCGGCGGGCGGGTCTGCGCACCGCCCTGGTGTTCGGCGCCCCGGACGACACCACCGTGCTCCCGGCGGACTGCGACGCGGCCGTGGTCGCGCTCAAGTCCCGTTCCACCCCGGCCGGCGAGGCCGTCGCCGACTCCCTGGCCGCCCAGCGCTGGCTGTGGGCCAAGGGCGCGGCACAGGTCTACTTCAAGTACTGCTCGACCTTCGACTCCACCCCCAAGGGCAACATCGGTCCGGTCACCGACGCCCTCATGGACGCCGCCGGCGCAGGTGTCACCCTGCACTGCCCGGCCTCCCCGCCCAACGGCCGCACGGTCTACCAGGGCCATCTGTTCGTCCACGACCAGCTGCTGTCAGACTCGCCCCTGCGCCACCACCCGCTCAACCCGATGACGGACCCGGTCCTGGTCCGCCTGCTGTCCGCGCAGACTCCGCACCAGGTGGCACTGATCGACTGGCCCACCGTGCGCCAGGGCGTGGAGGCCGTCCGCGACGCGCTGGTCGCGCACCAGCAGGCCGGTGTACGGCATGTCATCGCGGACGCCCTCACCGACGACGACCTTGCCGTCCTGGGCGCCGCCGCACTCGAACTGCCGGTCGTGGCAGGGGCCGCGGGCCTGGCCGAGGGACTCGGACACGCCTACCCCGGCGCTGGAACCGCCGCACCCGAACCGCTGCCGCGCGGAGGGCGGGCCGCCGTGCTCGCCGGCAGCTGTTCGGCTCGCACCCTGGAACAGATCGCCCAGTTCTACGCCGCCGGTCTGCCCTCCCTGCACCTCGACGTCCTCGCCGCGGCCACCGGCCGCGACGTCACCGGCGAGGCGCTGGCCTGGTACGACGAACAGGACGACCATCGGCCCGTCCTGATCTACGCCTCGGCGTCACCGGAGGAACTGGCCGCCGTGCAGGCCCAGTTGGGTGTCGCGGAGGCCGCCGCACAGGTCGAGGACCTCCTCGGCACCCTCGCCTCCCACCTCGTAGACCGCGGCGTACGCCGGCTGCTCGTCGCAGGCGGCGAGACCTCCGGCGCCGTCACCACCGCCCTGGGTGTCCGGGCCGTCCTCGTCGGCGAGGAGGCCGACCCGGGCGTGCCGTGGACGTACGCGGCCACCGGGAAGGGCGACCTCGCCCTCATGCTCAAGTCCGGCAACTTCGGCGCCCCCGACCTGTTCACCCGCGCTCTCACGGAGACCAAGTGACCGTCCACGCCGACGAGTCGGCCGCCCGCGACCTCATCGTCCGCACCGCACGCTCCCTGTTCACCCGTGGTCTCACGCACGGTTCGACGGGCAACCTGTCCGTCCGCCTGGCCGACGGCAGCCTGCTGCTCACCCCCACCGGATCCAGCCTCGGCACCGTCGAGGCGGCCGAGCTGTCCCGCACCGACCTGCACGGCGTCCACCTCGACGGGCCCCGGCCCACGAAGGAGGCGTTCCTGCACGCCGCCTTCTACCGGGCCCGGCCCGGCGCCCACGCGGTCGTCCACCTGCACTCCACGCACGCCGCCGCCGTCTCCTGTCTGGGCGACGTCGACCCGGCCGACGTGCTTCCGCCGCTGACCGCGTACTACGCCATGCGCGTCGGCACCCTGCCGCTCCTTCCGTACCACGCACCCGGCGACAGCAGCCTCGAACAACTGGCCGAGCGCACGGCCCGTACCCACCACGCCGTTCTCCTCGCCAACCACGGTCCCGTCATCGCGGGTACGACCATGGAACAGGCCGCCGACGCGGTCGAGGAACTGGAGGAGACCGCAAAACTGCACCTCCTCCTGAGGGGGCACACCACCCGTCCCCTCTCCCCCGAGCAGGCTGCCGCGCTCGCTCCCCCATCCTCCTGACGGCCGGATGAGCCGCGAGCGCGGCAGCCCTCACAGCAACAGCCCTCACAGCGAAGGAACTTTGATGACCGTCACGCCCGTCCCCACCGCCGATCTCGTCGACCGGTACGGGACCGAACTGCGCGTCTGCGACCTGCAGTTCCGTCAGTTCGGCGCCCACCACGGCTTCGCCGGGCCCGTCCGCACCGTCTCCTGCCACGAGGACAACGGCCTCCTGCGCGAGCTGCTGCGCACCCCCGGCGACGGCCACGTCCTCGTCGTCGACGGAGGCGGCTCCCTGCGCACCGCCCTGGTCGGCGACCTCATCGCCGGGGCCGCCCAGGACAACGGCTGGGCCGGCCTCGTCCTGCACGGAGCCGTGCGCGACAGTGCCGCCCTGTCCGGACTGCGGCTCGGCATCAAGGCGCTCGGCACCATTCCCCGTAAAAGCAGCAAGGCCGGAGCCGGAGCCGTCGACGTCCCTGTCACCTTCGGCGGGGTCACCTTCCGTCCCGGTGACGTCCTGCACGCCGACGACGACGGCATCGCGCTGCTGCCGGAAGGCCCGGTGAACTGACCCGTGGTTCTGAAAACCTTCGGCTGGTCGTTCGCGGTCACCGCGCTCGGCCTGGTCGCAGCGGTTTTGATCGGCGGATGGACCGCGTTCGGGATCGT
>NZ_JBHWZP010000189.1:0-18561 GCF_042728395.1 Streptomyces sp. NPDC060205 | reverse complement strand
CCTGTGGGGGATGCGCCCCACAGGGCCCGCGGGCCGGTCCGTTTAACGCGTGGGGTGCCGTCGGCGGTCCGTGAGACCCTTGGGGTATGACCCCCCGGGGTTCCTGACCGCCTACGGAAAGCCTTGTAGTGACCGCCACTGACCGTTCTGTCGAGCTCATCACCACCGCCGCGCAGGCGGCCGCCGACAAGCTCGCGCACGACATCATCGCGTACGACGTCAGCGACGTGCTGTCGATCACGGACGCCTTCCTGCTGGCCTCCGCGCCCAACGACCGTCAGGTCAAGTCGATCGTCGACGAGATCGAGGAGCGCCTGAACAAGGAGCTCGGCGCGAAGCCGGTACGCCGTGAGGGCGACCGCGACGCCCGCTGGATCCTGTTGGACTACGTCGACATCGTCGTGCACGTCCAGCACAGCGAGGAGCGCGTGTTCTACGCGCTGGAGCGGCTCTGGAAGGACTGCCCCGAGCTGGACCTGCCCGCCGACGCCAAGGCCACGCGGGGCAAGGCCGCCGAGCACGCCGAGCTCCAGGACGCGGAGGACGCCGCGGAGCTGCGCGGAGAACTTCGATGACCGCCGGCACGGGGCGTCCGGCGGCGGACGGCAAGCCGCCGGCCGGCGCCGGACGCAAGGCGGGCCGGGGACGCCGCGTCATCCTGTGGCGCCACGGCCAGACGCTGTGGAACGTGGAGCGCCGCTTCCAGGGCACCACGGACGTCGAGCTGACCGAGACCGGCGTGGGCCAGGCCCGCCGCGCCGCCCGGCTGCTCGCGTCCCTCAAGCCCGACGCGATCGTCGCCTCGGACCTGAAGCGGGCGGCGAACACCGCGGGTGAGCTGTCCGCGCTCACCGGCCTCGACGTGACGCACGACGAGGGCCTGCGCGAGACCTACGCGGGCGTCTGGCAGGGCCTGACGCACGAAGAGATCATCGCGCGGTACGGCGACGAGTACGCGGGCTGGAAGCGCGGCGAGCCGGTCCGCCGGGGCGGCGGCGAACTGGAGACCGAGGTCGCCGACCGGGCGGCCCCGGTGGTCCTCCGGCACGCCGAGAAACTGCCCGACGACGGCACCCTCGTGGTCGTCAGCCACGGCGGCACCATCCGCACCACCATCGGCCGCCTCCTCGGTCTGGAGTCACAGCACTGGGAAAGCCTCGGCGGCCTCTCCAACTGCTGCTGGTCCGTCCTCGGCGAGGGCGCCCGCGGCTGGCGCCTCCTGGAGCACAACGCGGGAACCCTGCCGGAGCCGGTGCTCGGCGACGACGACTAGAACCTCCGGCCGGCACGCGTGGGCCCGCCCGCGCAGGCCGGAGGATCTCGTCCCGGTGCCCCCCGGCACCGGATTTCACTTTCCGGCTGGTCGCAGGCTAAAGTTTCTCTTGTTCCGCCGCCGGGAAAGCGGCCGGGACACCGCAAGGGGCTATAGCTCAGTTGGTAGAGCGCCTGCATGGCATGCAGGAGGTCAGGAGTTCAATTCTCCTTAGCTCCACAGGAAGACGATCCCGTCCCCGTCAGGGGGCGGGATCTTTCGTTGACCTGTCTTCGCAGCGTGTTGAGTCACTTGCGCCTCTCCAGGCGTATACCTCTTCGAACGCACTACTCGTCGTTTGCGCTGGCCGCGACCACTGCGGCAGGTGCCGTGTCCGGACTGGTACGAAGGCGTCGCTGACCGTATTGCTCCGGCCGTGGCAGAATCAAACGGCCGGAAGGGGGCGCGACCCGACGGGAGGGAGTGGCGATGCCTGCGAGCATCCTCGGGAAGGTCGACGACCTTCCCGGATCCGAGGTGGTACGGGACCCGATCACGCGCCTCGACCGCCCTTCCCGCGCTTCGGCCCACGTTGCCCAAGTCCTCGGCGACAACGGAGGAGTTCCCTACGTGTGCACGGCCTGCGGCCACAGCTGGAGCTGATCGATGGGTGCGCACAGGCGAAAGTGCGATTGGTGCGGCAGTGGTACGCCGATCGTCCGCGACATGGAGCCGGTCAACCACGACTACCAGTACTGGTGCGAGGAATGCGCGCGGGCGCTGATCATAAAAGGCGACCCCATCGAGACGTACCGCGAGCTGGAGGGCGAGCCGATCTACGGCCGGCTGCTCGACGAGCACTGCACGCTCAAGCGCTTCTACTCGTTCGCCACGGCCTGATCCGGCCTGATCCGGCCGGGGCGACCCCGGCGGGAGGGGTGACCGGGAAACGATTTGGTGGTGCGCGAAGGGACCGGTAATGTTGGCGTCGCCGCCGGGGAGACCCGGTGGAACACCGCAAGGGGCTATAGCTCAGTTGGTAGAGCGCCTGCATGGCATGCAGGAGGTCAGGAGTTCAATTCTCCTTAGCTCCACAGCAGATGAAGCGGGTCATCCGATCAGGATGGCCCGCTTCTTCGTGTCGTGAACTCGCCGCACACCGGCGTACCGAGGTCCGTGGGTGCGGCGGCCCGGGTTGCCGGGCCGCCGGTGGTCAGGTCGGTCAGGTGGTCGTCAGCGGCCGCGGCCCAGCGCGCGACGGCCGCCCCCGCCGCCCTCGCGCACGGCGGGCAGGTTCTGCCGGGGAGCCGCTCCGCGGGTGTCCTCCTCCAGGCGCAGCGCGAGCGCCGGGCAGCGTCGTACGGCCCGCAGCGCCTTCGCTTCCGCGTACCGGGGGACCTGCGCCTGGGCGACCGTCGGGAAGCCGTCGGCGCCCAGCTGGAAGACCTCCGGGAGGATGTCCGCGCACAGGCCGTGCCCGCGGCACAGCGTCCAGTCGACGTAGATCTTCTGACGGCTGGGACCCTGCTCCTCCTCGGGCTGGCCGCCCGGGATACCGGTGGGCTGCTGGCCGCCCTCGAAGAGCGGCAGGACACCCTCCACGGGCCGTCCGCAGCCGTTGCCGAGGACATGGGCGGCCAGGTCGTCCGTGAAGGCCTTGATGGTCGACTCCAGGAACATCGCGGAGCCGTCCGGGTGCGAGCAGGCACCGCGCCGCTTCACGGCGTTGGCGACCTGCTTGAGTGCCTCCAGGGCGGCCGGACCACCGCCGTTGAGGATGTCCTCCATGCCGCGGGCCGCGGCCGGAAGGCCGAGGTAGCAGGGGCCGCACTGGCCGGCGCTCTCCTCGGCCAGCCACTGGGCCACACGCAGCGACTCGCCCAGCGGGCAGGTCGACTGGCTGATCGGGAGGATCGCGCCGGCGCCGAGGGCGCCGCCCACCGCGTCCAGGGAGTTGCGCGAGACGATCGCCTCGTTGACCGTCGCGGAGTCCAGCCACTTGCCGTGGTAGCCGCCGGTCAGCACGCCCTGCGGGACGGGCGGGGCACCGGCCAGCTGCAGGATGTAGCGCAGCGGTACGCCGGTCGGCGCCTCGATCACCATGGGCCGGGCGACCGCCCCGGAGACGGTGAGCATGACGGTGCCCGGCTCGTCGTACAGACCGGTGTTGCCGTAGCGCTCGGCGCCGATACGGGCGGCTATCGCCAGCTGGGCGAAGGTCTCGGCGTTCGACAGCAGGGTGGGGGCGCCGCCGACGCCGTTCTGCGAGGCGCTGGTCTTGCGGCCCGGCGGGATCGCGGGGCCGCCGTCGATGGAGCGGACCAGGGAGGCCGCCGCTCCGGTCACCATCCGCACCGGGTTGCGCTGCACCCGCGCGCGGATGGTCGCGTTGCGCCGGTTGGTCAGACCGCGCTCGGAGAGCGCCGCCTCCATCGACCGCTGGGTGGATTCACGTGTCACTCCGACGACCAGGGTGCGGGCGCCCAGGGCCTCCGCGACCAGCAGGGCGCCGTCCAGGATCAGATGCGGGGCACGGTTGATCATCACCGTGTCCTTGCGGCAGGCGGGCTCGTCCTCGCTGCCGTTGACGACGACCACGGGCCGTACACCCCGGCGGATCGCCGCCTCGGCGACCGACCGGAGCTTCTTGTGGAACGGGAAGCCCGCGCCGCCGCGGCCCTTCAGGTTGATCCGTTCGGAGAGCTGCGCGAGCTGCTCACCGCCCATGGGCTCAAGCGGCCCGTGCACCTTCAGGTGCATGGGCAGGTCGAGTCTCTCGACGAGATCGAAACCGGAGGTGAGCTGGGGAAGGCCCACCACGCGGACTTCGGGGACGTCGGGAAGGGCCTCGTTCACTAATAGCCTCCGGAAGGCGCGTTCCAGGGTTCGCCGTTGCTTGGTGCCTCGAAGGAACCGGGCAGCGTCTCAGTGGCGGGACCGCTGTTGTACGTGTCATTCGGGTTGTACGTACCGAGGGGGTCGTTCGTCTCACCGGTGTTGTACAAGTCACTTCCGCCGTACGAGGCGCCCGGCGGGGGAGTGTCGTAGGACACGGGAGTGAACGTGCCCGTGTCGTAGTTGGGCCCGTCGGTGCGCGGCGGGGCCTCGTAGAGCGGCGGGGACGGGGCCGGCCAGCGGGGACCGCCGCTGTCGTCGGTGCGGGGCATCGCCTGCGTGGGCTGCATGTCCATCGGGACCTGCATGGGCCGGGTCGGGTCGACGGCCAGCGGGTCCTGCGCGCGCGGGCTGGACGTGGCCCGGTACGCGGCTGCGAAGCCGCCGGTGTCGGTGAGCGACCCCGTGTCGGTGAAGGACGCGGTGTCCGGGAAGCCGGCGCGCTGGGGAGAGGCGCTGCGCTGCTGGGGGACCGGCTGGTCGGGGAAGCCGGGCCGGCCGCCGCCGCGCGGGGCCTCCTGGGCACGGCGTGCCGGGGGCTCCTCGCGGAAGCCCCTGTTGTTGCCGTTGTCGAGCAGGGCCAGGACGCGCTTGGCGAACTTGCGCTTGAACGACAGGGGGGCCGCGCGAAGGCCCAGTGCGCCCATGACCGCGACCAGGGCGAGGCTGTAGAGGATCACGAAGACCGGCTTCGCCTCGCGGCCCGCGAACAGGCCGTGGACCAGCGCCGCGCACCAGGCGGGGTAGGCCAGCATGTGCACCGCGCGCCAGCGGGCGGCGACCTCGGCGGGGGAGGCGAACCTGCTGCGCAGTGCGCCGGTGAGGGCGGTGAAGATCATCAGGAGGCCGGCCAGGGAGCCGAATCCTATGAGCTGGCCGGTGCCGGTGACACCCAGGCCGAAGGGGACGAAGACCGCGATCGCGGAGACGTGGTCGAGGAAGAGCTTGACCGTGACGTGCAGCACCAGGAAGCCGACCGAACTGACCGCGGTCGTCCGGTGCACGGCCTGGGCTATCAGGCGCTGACGGGTGTTGAGGAAGACCCGGTCGGTGGCGACCAGCCCCCACAGGACCGAGCAGGTCAGGGCGACGAGGGACAGCACGCCCGCGCCGAAGTTGATGAAGTCGCGGAACGCGTCACCTCCGACCACGACGCTGACGGGTATGAGCAGCAGAACGGCAGCCATCACTCCGCCCTGGACCGAGCGACTCGGCCGGGAGAGCGTGCTGTTGTTGCGGCGAGAGTTCATGGGGCAACTCCGAACAGTTCGGGAAAGCGGTCCCGCTGCCGCACTCTAGGTCGATGCATACCGAGGAGTACGAGGTTTGAGTTATATCGCTGTTATCAAAGGGTGGCGAGGGAGTTGTGATGTCCCTTAGCGGCCCTTACGCGAAGTAACCTTTGACCTTTGTCCGGCGTGTGCCGGTGCGGCGCGGGGAGCGACACTCAGTGCCGGAGCGTAGCCGAAAGCACGTCGCGGCCCGCTCGGCCGCTGCGGTACCCTGACGCCATGCGTGCCGTACGCCTTCTGCTTAGTGAGCCGCGCTGATCAATTCCGGTCGTCGGAAAACCGCGACCGGCATCGGCGCGGCGCCCCCTCCTGTGCGAGGGGTTTTTTCATTTCCTGAGCCGCTGGCAGAGACGATCGATGGAGCTTTGAGGATCATGAGCGAGACGAACACCGCTGCTTCCGAGGTGGCAGCGCCGCACCGCTACACGGCCGCGCTGGCCGCTGACATCGAGGCACGCTGGCAGGACTTCTGGGACGCCGAGGGCACGTACGAGGCTCCGAATCCGAGCGGTGACCTGGCGGGGGACCCCCAGCTGGTCGCCAAGCCCAAGAAGTTCATCATGGACATGTTCCCGTACCCCTCCGGGACGGGCCTGCACGTCGGCCACCCCCTGGGGTACATCGCCACCGACGTGACCGCCCGGTACCAGCGCATGACGGGCCACAACGTCCTGCACACCCTGGGCTTCGACGCCTTCGGCCTGCCCGCCGAACAGCACGCCGTGTCCACGGGCGAGCACCCCCGGATCACCACCGAGGCGGCCATCCGCAACATGCAGTCCCAGCTGCGCGCGCTGGGCCTGGGCCACGACAAGCGCCGGTCCTTCGCGACGATCGACCCGGACTACTACCGGTGGACCCAGTGGATCTTCCTGCAGATCTTCAACTCCTGGTACGACACCGACGCCGACCGGGCCCGTCCGATCGCCGAACTGGTGGCGAAGTTCGAGACCGGTGAACGCGCGCTGCCCGGCGGACGTATCTGGAGTGAGCTGTCTCACGCGGAGCGCGCCGACGTCCTGGGTGAGTACCGCCTGGCGTACGCCTCCGAGGCGCCCGTCAACTGGTGTCCCGGCCTGGGCACCGTCCTGGCGAACGAGGAGGTGACCGCGGACGGCCGCTCCGAGCGCGGCAACTTCCCCGTCTTCAAGGCCAAGCTGCGCCAGTGGAACATGCGCATCACCGCGTACGCCGACCGGCTGCTGAACGACCTGGATGCGCTGGACTGGCCCGAGGCCATCAAGCTGCAGCAGCGCAACTGGATCGGCCGCTCCGAGGGCGCCCGCGTCGACTTCCCCGTCGACGGCGACGCGATCTCCGTCTTCACCACCCGCCCGGACACCCTGTTCGGCGCTACCTACATGGTGCTGGCCCCCGAGCACCCGCTGGTCGAGAAGCTGACCCCGGCCGCCTGGCCCGAGGGCACCCACGACGTATGGACGGGCGGCCACGCCACCCCGTCCGAGGCCGTCGCCGCCTACCGCGCGCAGGCCGCCTCCAAGTCGGACGTCGAGCGGCAGGCCGAGGCCAAGGACAAGACGGGCGTCTTCACCGGCTCGTACGCGACCAACCCGGTCAACGGCGAGCAGGTCCCCGTCTTCATCGCCGACTACGTACTGATGGGGTACGGCACCGGCGCGATCATGGCGGTCCCCGCGGGCGACCAGCGCGACTTCGAGTTCGCGCGCGCCTTCGAGCTGCCGATCGTCTGCGTGGTCGAGCCCACCGACGGCCGCGGCACCGACACGTCGACGTGGGAGACCGCGTTCGGCTCGTACGACGCGAAGATCATCAACTCCGCGAACGGCGACATCTCACTGGACGGCCTGGGCGTCACCGAGGCCAAGGAGCGCATCACCGAGTGGCTGGAGGGCAAGGACGTCGGCCGCGGCACCGTCAACTTCCGGCTGCGCGACTGGCTGTTCAGCCGCCAGCGCTACTGGGGCGAGCCCTTCCCGATCGTCTACGACGAGGACGGCATCGCCCACCCGCTGCCCGAGTCGATGCTGCCCCTGGAGCTGCCGGAGGTCGAGGACTACTCGCCGCGCACCTTCGACCCCGACGACGCGAACACGTCCCCGGAGACCCCGCTGTCCCGCAACGAGGACTGGGTCAACGTGGAGCTGGACCTGGGCGACGGCCGCGGCACGCGCGCGTACCGCCGCGAGACCAACACCATGCCCAACTGGGCCGGTTCCTGCTGGTACGAGCTGCGCTACCTGGACCCGCACAACTCCGAGAAGCTGGTCGACCCGGAGATCGAGAAGTACTGGATGGGCCCGCGCGAGGGCCAGCCGCACGGCGGTGTCGACCTGTACGTCGGCGGCGCCGAACACGCCGTGCTGCACCTGCTGTACGCGCGCTTCTGGTCCAAGGTGCTGTTCGACCTGGGACACATCTCCTCCGCCGAGCCGTTCCACAAGCTGTACAACCAGGGCATGATCCAGGCCTTCGTGTACCGCGACAGCCGTGGCATCGCCGTACCGGCCGCCGAGGTGGAGGAGCGCGACGGCGCTTACTACTTCAAGGGCGAGAAGGTCTCCCGGCTGCTGGGCAAGATGGGCAAGTCCCTGAAGAACGCGGTCACTCCGGACGAGATCTGCGACGAGTACGGGGCGGACACCCTGCGCCTGTACGAGATGGCGATGGGCCCCCTGGACGTGTCCCGGCCGTGGGACACGCGCGCGGTGGTGGGCCAGTTCAGGCTGCTGCAGCGGCTGTGGCGCAACGTGATCGACGAGACCACCGGTGACGTCACCGTCGTCGACGTCCCGGACGCCGACATCGACGCGGACACACTGCGCATCCTGCACAAGGCGATCGACGGCGTGCGCCAGGACCTGGAGGGCCTGCGCTTCAACACCGCCATCGCCAAGGTCACCGAGCTGAACAACCACCTGACGAAGGCGGGCGGTCCCGTCCCGCGGAGCGTGGCCGAGGCACTGGTGCTGCTGGTCGCGCCGCTGGCCCCGCACATCGCCGAGGAGCTGTGGCGCAAGCTGGGCCACACCGACACGGTCGTCCACCGGGACTTCCCGGTCGCCGACCCGGCGTACGCGGTCGACGAGAGCGTGACCTGCGTCGTGCAGATCAAGGGCAAGGTCAAGGCGCGCCTGGAGGTCTCCCCGTCGATCTCGGACGAGGAGCTGGAGAAGGTGGCGCTGGCCGACGACAAGGTGGTCGCGGCGCTGGACGGGGCGGGCATCCGCAAGGTGATCGTGCGGGCGCCGAAGCTGGTGAACATCGTTCCGGCGTAGGTGAGCACCGCGGGCGGCGGCCGGTGGCGCGCCGCTCGGGGTCTTCCCCTACGGGCAGGTTGGGGGTTCCGCTGGAACCCTCGGCCTGCTTTTTCCGTTTACGGTGAAAGAGCCCACACGTGCGTGGAAGAGCCCGCATGCACCGGACGGGCCCGCACGCACCGGACGCAGCACCGAGAGGACCGTCATGGAAGCCGTGGTCGCCATCGTGGCGGTGATCTTCTTGCTGTTCGTGGCACTGGGCGTGTACGCCACGGTGAAGGTGGTCGGCGCCGCGAAGCGGGGCGTGGACCGCACCGTCGCCCAGGCCCGGCGCACGGTGGAGGACTCCACCCTCAAGGCGAAGACCTTCGCCCAGCCGGGGCCCCTGGGCCAGCTCGCCCAGCTGCGGCTCTCCCTGCGCACGTCGATGCGGGCCACCCAGGAAGCGCTGCAGGCGGGTGTGGGCGAGGACGAGTCCCTGAAGGAGTCGCTCGCCCTCTTCGACCGTCTCAGTGCGCACGGCCATGAGCTGGACGGCGAGTTGAAGCGGCTGGAGCGCGAACCGGACAGGGCGCGCCTCGCCGAGCGGCTGCCGGAACTGCGGGAGCGCACGGAGCAGATAACGAAATCGGCCGACGCCCTGCGCTGGGCGGCGCGCGACCGCGCCCAGCGTTTCGGTGGCGACGACCTGGAGTCGCTGAGCACCCAGATCGACATGGAGGCGGGCGCGCTGCGGCACTGGACGACGGAACCGTCGGCCACGGGGACGACCGGTTCGGCCGCAGGCTCCGGCTCGTCGGCCAACGCGTCGGACGGTCCGTCCGCCGGTTCGGCCGGCGGTTCGCCGGCCGGTTCGTCCTCCCGGCCGGCGACGGGGTCCTCGTCCGCGCCGCCGTGGCCGGAGGCACCGAGCGCCGCCGCCGGCCAGCAGACCTGGCCGGACAGCCCCGAGACGCGCAGGGCCGAGGAGCCCACCCGGGCCGCGATCGACGCATCCAGGCAGCGGGCCGCCTACCCTTGGGAGAAGAAGCCCCGCCCGGAGAGCACGACTTGATACCGCCGGTCCGGCAGCGGGCGGCAGGGGCCGGGCTGCCTTCCACGTCCACTGACAGGTAATCTCCAGCTCATGTCCCGCCATGTCGCGATCGTCACCGATTCAACGGCCTACCTGCCGCCGCGGACGATGGAGCGCCACGGCATCACCGCGGTGCCCCTGACCGTGGTCCTCGGCGACCAGGCGCTCGAAGAGGGCACCGAGATCTCGGCCCGCTCGCTGGCCCTGGCCCTGCAGAAGCGGCGGTCCGTCACGACCTCCCGGCCCAGTCCCGAGGTCTTCGCCGAGACCTACCGGCGCGTCGCCGAGTCCGGCGCCACCGGCATCGTCTCGCTGCATCTGTCCTCCGAGTTCTCGGGCACCTACGACGCGGCGGTCCTCGCCGCACGCGAGGCCGCCGTGCCCGTGCGCGTGGTGGACACCGGGATGGTCGCCATGGCCCTCGGCTTCTGCGCGCTGGCCGCCGCCGAGTCCGCGGAGGCGGGCGGCACGGTCGACGAAGCGGTCACGGCGGCGGAGAAACGGGCCGCGGGCACGTACGCGTACTTCTACGTCGACACCCTCGACTATCTCCGCCGGGGCGGCCGGATCGGGGCGGCGCAGGCCTTGCTCGGCTCCGCGCTGGCCGTCAAACCGCTGCTCGAACTGGACGGCGGGCGCATCGAGCTGCGGGAGAAGGTGCGGACCGCCACCAAGGCGATCGCCCGCCTGGAGGAGATCGTGGCCGACCGGGCGGGGAGCGCCCAGGTCGACATCGCCGTCCACCATCTCGCGGCCCCCGACCGCGCCTCGGCTCTCGCGGAGCGGCTGAGGGTACGGGTTCCCGGGCTGGCCGACCTGCATGTGAGCGAGGTCGGAGCGGTGATCGGGGCGCACACGGGCCCGGGGCTGCTGGGGGCGGTCGTCTCGCCTCGGTGAGGGGCGGCCGGATGGCCCGGAGCGGCTGAGCGAACCCTGACGGGTGACGGAGTTATCCACAACTGAGCGGTAATCCCCGGGAATTCACCAAGATCATCGGGGATGCGGCTTCGTGCCCGATTCTCGTCCCATGCCACTTCGATCAGCTGCACGCACCACGACAGCCACCAGCGGACCGGGCCGGGGCCCGGCCTCCGACGTTCGCACGCGACACCGCCGCGGACCCCACCGCGGCAGGTCCCGACGCCGAGAGGCATCGGCGGAGACGCTGCGCCTACGCGCGGAAACACTCTTCGCACCTGAACGGGAGAGGGCGCGCGGGCAGTTGCGGCACGCGCCACCGGGGGAGTGGAGCGGCGGTGCCGCCCCCCAGGGGCGCGAGGAACTGCGCGACCAGCCCCCACTGCCCGGCAGTCAGCGCGATGCCTCGTCGGGTGCGGAGGTGCGGCATCTGCCGGTGGAGCGGAGCGACGGCGCCCTTGAGGGGCGCGGGGAACTGCGCGGCCAGCCCCCACTGCCCGGCAGTCAGCGCGATGCCTCGTCGGGTGCGGAGGTGCGGCACGGGCCGCTGGTGGAGTTGGGCGACGGCGCCCTTGAGGGGCGCGGGGAACTGCGCGGCCAGCCCCCACGGCCCGGCAGCCGACACGGCACCTCGTCGGGTCTGGGGGTGCGGCACGGGCCGCTGGTGGAGTTGGGCGACGGCGCCCTTGAGGGGCGCGGGGAACTGCGCGGCCAGCCCCCACCGTCCGGCAGTCGACATCACTCCCCCTCGGGGGCGGGGCGGAGCCCCGGGGCCGGGGCGCTTGGGGACGGCGACGGGGGCGCCGACGAGACCCGGCCCGTCCCCGCGTGGCGCGCGCGGACCGGGCTCGCCGTCCGGGAGCGGATGCCGCTGTGGCTCCAGTCCCGGTGCGGCCTGGAACGCAGGAGCGTGGCCGCGCTCACCGTGGTGCTGGTCGTCGCCGCGGTCCTCGCCGCACACCACTTCTGGTCGGGGCGGACCGAGCCGGTGCGGGCCCCGGAGATCGTACGGGCCGCGGTTCCGTACGGGGAGGCGGCGACCGGGGCCGGAGCGAAGACGACGGCCGGAACCTCCGCTGCCGCCCCGGAGCCCGCCGGCGCGGTCCCGACCGCACTCGTGGTGGACGTCAGCGGCAAGGTGCGTGAGCCGGGTATCCATCGGCTGCCGGCCGGTTCCCGGGTCGCCGACGCGCTGAAAGCAGCGGGCGGGGTGCGCCCGGGCACGAACACCGAAGGCCTCAACCGCGCACGGTTCCTGGTGGACGGTGAGCAGGTGGTGGTCGGGGCGCCAGCAGGCGTGGGGCCGGGAGTGCCAGGAACGCCGGGGGCGCCGGGCGTTGCCGGGGGCTCGGGTGCCGCCGGCGGTCCTGGCGGGACCGGACTCGCCCCGGTCACTCCGATCGCCCTCAACACGGCCACCCTGGAACAGCTGGACACACTGCCCGGAGTCGGCCCCGTGCTGGCGCAGCACATCATCGACTACCGGGGCCGGCACGGCGGCTTCCGTTCGGTCGACGAGCTCCGCGAGGTGAACGGAATCGGTGACCGCCGGTTCGCCGATCTGCGGAATCTCGTACGGCCATGAGGGGCCCGACCTCGACGAGCCGCCCGGCCGTGCACGCGGTCTCCGGCAGTCCGCTCGGTGCCGCGCATCCTCGGCAGGAGGGCCCGGCGGATCTGCGGCTGGTCCCACCGGCGCTGGCGGCGTGGGCGACGGCGGCGGTGACGTTGGACGCACCACCGGGGTGGGTCGCGGGTACGGTCGCGCTCTGCGTGGCCGCGGCCGGACTGCTCCTGCTCACCGGGCGCGACGGGGTGCGGGGCGCGGCGCCGCTCCGGTTGCCCAGGTGGCCGCGGCTGCTCCGGTCGTCCTGGTCGAAGGCCTCCGTCGCGGCCGTGCTGCTCTGTGTCGCGGCTGCGGCCGCCTCGGGCGGGCTGCACGGGGCGGATCTGCGCAGGGGCCCGATCCCTGAGTCGGCGCGGGAGTACGACCGGGTGAGTGCCGAGGTGGAGGTCACCTCGGACCCACGGCTCACCCGCCCCCGGATCAGGGGGAACCACGCCGCCCCGACCGCGATCCTGCTCGACGCCGAGGTCCGGCGTGTAGAGCGGCCGGACGGGACGGTGGCCCGGACCCGAACGCCGGTGCTGCTGATCGTGGACGCGCGAAGGACAACGGCGTCGGCACCGGGATCGGGATCGACGCCGGGATCGGGATCGATCTCCGGGGCGAGGCCGGGACCGGGGCCGAGGCTCAAGCCGCAGCCGCAGCCGCAGCCGCAGCCGCAGCCGCAGCCGGAGTCCGAGCCGGAGCCGGGTGCGGAGGCGGGCCGTGAGCGGGCGGGCTCGCCCTGGCTCTCCCTCCTGCCCTCCACCCGGCTCAGGGTGACCGCCCAGGTCGCGCCCGCACTCGGCGGCGGCGACCGGATCGCGGCGGTGCTCCGGGTACGCGGCAGCGGGCCACCGGTGGTGGTCGGGCAGCCGTCCGCCACACAGCGGTTCGCCGGACAGCTGCGGGGCAGCCTGCGGGCGGCGACCGCCGGGCTGGAGCCGGACGCGCGGGCACTGCTGCCGGGACTGGTGGTCGGGGACACCTCCCGGATCACACCGGAGCTGGACGAGGCGTTCAGGGCGACCGATCTCACTCACCTCCTCGCGGTCAGCGGCGCCAACTTCACGATCGTGCTCGCGCTGCTCATCGGGCCGCCGGGCCGGGCCCAGCGGATCGAGCGCCGTGGGCTGGCGCCCCGGCTCGGTCTGCCGTTGCGGGCGACCGCCCTGTGCGGGGGCGCGCTGACGCTCGGCTTCGTGATCGTGTGCCGGCCGGACCCGAGTGTGCTGCGGGCCGCGGCCTGCGGATCGATCGCACTGCTGGCCATCGCCACCGGGCGCCGCAGATCCCTGATTCCGGCGCTGGCCACGGCGGTGCTCGTGCTGGTGCTGTACGACCCGTGGCTGGCGCGGAGCTACGGCTTCCTGCTCTCCGTGCTCGCCACCGGCGCGCTGCTCACGCTGGCCCCGCGGTGGAGTGCGGCGCTCCGCGGGCGCGGGGTGCCGCCGAGGCTGGCCGAGGCGCTGGCGGCCGCGGGCGCCGCGCAGGCGGTGTGTGCGCCGGTCGTCGCCGTCCTGTCGGCGCGGGTCAGTCTGGTGGCGGTGCCGTGCAACCTGCTCGTGGAGTTCGCGGTCGCGCCGGCCACGGTGCTGGGCTTCGCGACCCTGAGCACGGCTCCCTGGGCGATGCCGGTCGCGAAAGCGCTGGCGTGGTGCGCGAGTTGGCCCGCCGGGTGGATCGCGGACATCGCCCGGGCGGGTGCGGCCCTGCCGGGCGGAGGAATGGACTGGCCGGGAAGCTGGACGGGGGCACTGCTGCTCGCGGGCGCGGTCGCCGTCCTCGTGTTCGTGGGGCGCAGGCTGCTGCGACATCCCTGGCTGAGTGGTGCCTGCGGGGTGCTGCTCCTGTTCGTGATGGTGCAGCCGCCTTCTCTCACCCGGGTGATCACAGGGTGGCCGCCGCCGGATTGGCGGTTCGCGATGTGCGATGTGGGTCAGGGCGACGCGATGGTGCTCGCGGCGGGCGACGGCAGCGGGGTGGTGGTGGACGCGGGACCCGACCCGATACTCGTCGACCGGTGCCTCAAAGCGCTCGGCGTCACCCGGGTCCCCCTTGTCGTGCTGACCCACTTCCACGCGGATCATGTGGCGGGGCTGCCGGGTGTGCTGCGTGGGCGTTCGGTGGGCGCGATCGAGACGACGGGCCTGGAGGAGCCTGTGGACCAGGCCGACTTCGTGCGCCGGCAGGCCGCGATCCGGCGTATCCCGGTGACGCGGGCGGTGGCGGGCGAGCGGCGTCGTACGGGCGGGCTCGACTGGCAGGTGCTGTGGCCGCCGCCGAGCCCCACCCCGGGAGCCGGGCCGGTGCCGGGGCCGGCGGGGCCGGAGCCGGAGGGGCCGAACGACGCGAGCGTCACCCTGCTCGTCCGCTCGGCCGGGCTGACGATGCTGATGCTCGGGGATCTCGAACCACCCGCTCAGCAGGCCCTGTTGAGATCACCGGCCGGGACCGCTCTGAAAGCGGTGGACGTCCTCAAGGTCGCCCATCACGGTTCGGCCTACCAGGATCCGGACCTCGTACGACGGGCGTCGCCACGCCTCGCGCTCATCTCGTGCGGCGCCGACAACCCCTACGGACATCCGGCACCGAGCACGACGGCGGCACTGGAAGCAGGGGGCGCGCAGGTGCTGCGCACCGATGTGGACGGGGCGGTAACCGTGGGAGGAGGGGACGATCACCTGCTGATCACGCGAGACTGAGGATATGAAACCCGCACAGGTCGATGCCTACCTCCGCCGGATCGGCGTCACCCACCCCGCCTGGCCCACCACCGACGTCCTCCGTGAACTGCAGTTGCGGCACCTGCTGGCCGTGCCGTTCGAGAACCTGTCGATCCACCTCGGCGAGGAGATCGTGCTGGAGGAGAAACCGCTCCTGGACAAGCTGGTGGGCGCTCGCAGGGGTGGCTTCTGCTACGAACTGAACGGCGCGTTCGGCGCGCTGCTCAAGGCGCTGGGCTTCGATGTGACGCTGCTCGCGGGACGGGTCTACGGCGAGGAGGAGCGGCTCGGGATCCCCTACGACCATCTGGCGCTGCGGGTGCGGACGGTGGACGGGGGCGACTGGCTCGCCGATGTCGGGTTCGGGGCGCACAGCCACTATCCGCTGGCCTTCGGGGAGCGGGGGGAGCAGACGGATCCGGCGGGCGCGTTCCGGGTGATCGTGGCCGGGGCGGATCCGGCCGGGGTGCGGGGCAGCGCGGGGGAGTTCGGGGACCTGGAGGTGGTGCGGGACGGCAGGTCCCAGTACCGGCTGGAGACGCGGCCACGGGTGCTCGGGGACTTCGTGGCCGGGGCGTGGTGGCACAGCACCTCGCCCGCGTCGCACTTCGCCCGCTCGCTGGTCTGCTCGCGGGTCACGGAGGACGGCGGCCGGGTCACGCTCAGCGGGCGCACTCTCACCATCACGGACCCCGACGGCGGGAAGACGGCAACGGATCTGGGCTCGGACGAGGAGGTGCTGGAGGCGTACAGGAAGCGGTTCGGGATCGTGCTGGAGCGCGTCCCGGTCGTCCGGAGAAGCGGCGACTGAGGGAAGAACAGAAACGGAACGGCCAATTCGGTCTACTCGTGCGTAGTACCAGCACATGCGCTGGTTTGCTGCGATGTAGTCGTCTGTTGCCTCGAAAGTCGCATCGGTGGTCGAATACCTCTCCGACAACGAGTGTTTTCACAGCGTGTGTTGACGCGAGGGTGGGTCGCAGATGGTCGGCAGCTGGCTGGGGAACCGTACGAACCGGGCACAGGCGGGCCATCTCGCCTCGGTGCCGTTGCCGGAGGGCGCCGGTGTGCTCGGCTGTCGGGTGCTGGATCCGCAGAACCAGCCCGTGCCGGACGCGGAGTTCCTGGTCACGGACGCCGCGGGGCGCAGAGTGGTCGGCGGGGAGCTGGATCCGTTCGGGTCCTTCCTGGTGACGGTGCCGGCCGGTGAGTACCGCCTCGCGGTGTCGGCCGAGGGGCACGCCCCGTACCGGGCGAATGTCACGGTGCCGGCGAACGAGGTGGCCGCGCTCGGCGACGTGACGCTGAACACCGCGCAACCACCCGCGTTACCGGCGCCGGGGGACTGGGAGATCGAGCCGACCCACTCCTCGATCGGCTTCACGGCGCGGCACATCGGGATGGCTCGGGTACGGGGGAGGTTCAACACCTTCGCGGGGATCGTGCGGGTGGCCGAGAACGTCGAGCAGTCGGCGATGCACGTGGTGATCGACGCGAGGTCGATCGACACCAACGTCAGGACGCGGGACGAGCATCTGAAGTCGGCGGACTTCCTGGACGCGGACCGGTTCCCGACGGTCGAGTTCTACAGCGACCGGTTCACGCACCGGGGCGGCAGCCGGTGGGGGGTCACCGGGGCGCTGTCGCTGCACGGGGTGACCCGGACGGTCACGCTCGACACGGAGTATCTGGGGGTGGGCAACGGCACGGAGGGCGAGGTGCGGGCGGCCTGCCGGGCCACCGCCGAGCTGCGGCGCGACGACTTCACGATGAGCTGGCAGTCGATGCTCGCGCGGGGCATCGCCATGGTCGGGACGAGCATCACGGTCGACCTGGACATCCAGATCGTCCCCAAGGCCTGAGCCGGGATCCGGGGCGGGCCTCCGACCGCTCGTTCACCGGTCACCGGCCGACGGGTGCCCCCGGTGCGAGGCGCTGCGCCGGTGCCGGAAAATGGCCGGGTGAGCGATGTGAGACATGTACTGGTGCTGCCCGACCGCGATGCCGCGCAGGAGGCGGCGGAGGCGCTCGGCGAGCAGTTCCCGCTGGACGAGGAGCCCCAGCTCGTACGGGACGCCCTGGCCGGTGAGGACGATGCCGAGGACGCGCAGTGGCTGCTCGTGCTGCGCGACGAGAGCGGGCGGCTGGACGCGCGGGAGCTGGACGAGTTCGTGAGGGAGTGGGACGGCTGGCGCGAGGAGCCGTAGCAGCGGGCCCGTCGTTGTCGGTGGTGCGTGGGATGCTTGGCCGCGATGGCCAGGAACTCTGCACAAGACAATCCGCTCGCTCCCGTCACGATCGCCGTGGGGCAGGAGGACCTCCTGCTCGACCGTGCCGTGCAGGAGGTGGTGGCCGCCGCGCGCGCCGCCGACGCGGACACCGACGTACGGGACCTCACGTCGGACCAGTTGCAGCCGGGCACGCTCGCCGAGCTGACGAGCCCGTCGCTCTTCGCCGAGCGGAAGGTCGTCGTGGTGCGGAACGCGCAGGATCTGTCGGCGGACACGGTCAAGGACGTGAAGGCGTACCTGGGCGCTCCGGCCGAGGAGATCACGCTCGTGCTGCTGCACGCGGGCGGTGCCAAGGGCAAGGGGCTGCTCGACGCCGCGCGCAAGGTGGGGGCGCGGGAGATCGCGTGCCCCAAGATGACGAAGCCGGCGGACCGGTTGTCGTTCGTGCGCGCGGAGTTCCGGGCGCTGGGGCGGTCCGCCACGCCGGAGGCGTGCCAGGCGCTCGTCGACTCGATCGGCAGCGACCTGCGGGAGCTGGCCTCCGCGACGACCCAGCTCGTCGCGGATGTCGAAGGGACGATCGACGAGGCCGTCGTCGGGCGGTACTACACCGGCCGGGCGGAGGCCTCCAGCTTCACGGTCGCGGACCGGGCGGTCGAGGGGCGGGCGGCGGAGGCGCTGGAGGCGCTGCGGTGGTCGTTGTCGACCGGGGTCGCGCCCGTGCTGATCACCAGCGCGCTGGCGCAGGGGGTGCGGGCCATCGGGAAGCTCTCCTCCGCGCGGGGTGGGCGGCCGGCCGATCTGGCGCGGGAGCTGGGGATGCCGCCGTGGAAGATCGACCGGGTGCGGCAGCAGATGCGGGGGTGGACGCCGGACGGGGTCGCTGTCGCGCTGCGGGCCGTCGCCGAGGCGGACGCGGGGGTGAAGGGGGGTGGGGACGATCCCGAGTACGCCTTGGAGAAGGCGGTGGTCACGATCGCTCGTGCGGCGCGGATGCGGCGGGGTTAGCTTCTATCCCTCTGGGGGTGCGCCCCAGACCCCCGTCGGCCCGGATCTACGGCTGCGGGTCCGGTGGGGGCCGGTCGCGCAGTTCCCCGCGCCCCTGAAAGACGGGGGCTGCGCCCCCAGCCCTCGGTCGGTCTGGATCTATGGCTGCGGGTCCGGTGGGGGCCGGTCGCGCAGTTCCCCGCGCCCCTGGAAGACGGGGGCTGCGCCCCCAGCCTCCCGGTCCGCCTGGGATCTACGGCTGCGGGTTCGGTGGGGGTCGGTCGCGCAGTTCCTCGCGCCCCCAAAGATGAAAGGCAGGGGCGCAGCCCCGGCTTTTAGG
>NZ_JBHWZP010000188.1:0-18578 GCF_042728395.1 Streptomyces sp. NPDC060205 | reverse complement strand
GCATCTCATGCCGCGCCCCCATCCAGTTCGAACCACACCGCCTTCCCCACCCCGTGCATACGTACGCCCCACGCGTCGGCGAGCGACTGCACCAGGATCAGGCCCCTGCCGTGCGTGCCCTCCTCCGCGTTCGGTATCCGCAGCCTCGGCCTGCGCGCCTCGAAGTCCCGTACCTCCACCCGCAGTCCGCGGGGGCCGATGGTCGCCGTGAACAGCGCCTCCTGATCGGTGTGGACGAGCGCGTTGGTCACGATCTCGCTGGTGAGCAGTTCTGCCGTCTCGGACCTGCCGGGCCTCCCCCAGTGGGCGAGCAGCTCGCGCAGCGCCCTGCGGACCTCGGGCACGGCCCGCAGATCGCACCGCCGGAGCCTGCGCCTCACATGCGACAAGCCTTCCTGAAGACCTTGCTGATCGAATGCGATCTCCGCCGTGTTCGCCGTGTCCTCCACGGTCGTGGCCGAATTCACCGTCTCCGCCGAGAAGGCCCCGGATAAAACGGGACCGCCTCCTCGCGCATACCTCTTCATGACCCCCGCCGCTCTCGGTACCCCTCCTGCTCGAACACGTTCACGGAATGCATGCCCCGCCAGGAAACCCGGCAGTCATGTCGATTCTTCAATTACTTGCTGGACGTGGGTTGTTGACCGCAGTTCAACGCGGTCCTGCCGATGACGGATCACACCCGCGAAGCCTTCGGAAAGGCCCCGCGGGTGACGGGAGGGGGTGGACGCGGCGAGTACGGCGGACCCCGGCGGGCGCGGGCCGCGCGACCGATTGCGTACGACCCCGCCCGGACGGCCGGCGAACGCACTGGTGACATGGGGGAATCCGGCCGCCCGGCGGACGGTCCACGGCGGGCGGGCCGCCGGGGATGGCGACGACGCACCGCCGACGGCGGCCCGCACCGGTCGTGCCCCGGGCGGGAGCGAGGGGCCAAGTGCGGGAGGCGGCGCCGTTCAGCCGCCGCACCGGGCAGCGCTGTACCGGACGGGCGCACACCGCTTCGCGCCGGTGTCCCCGGCCGACGTCGACGGCCGTCGGCGCTCGGCCCATCCGCCGACAGCCACCTCCCGCACCGGCCGTACGCGATTCGGCCGTATACGCGCCGGCCGTACGCGATTCGGCCGTACGCGGCCGTGGCCTTCGCCTACTTGCTGCCGATTCCCTTGTCCCCGATGTGGATGATCTCGTGATCACGGTTCATGTCGACGACGATCTTGGTCGTGGTCGTGTCCCCCCAGGTCAACGTCACGACCGCTTCGGAGTGGTCCGCCTTGCCGTTGTCGGTGACCGTCCACTTCGCCGGCACGTTCTGGGCCCGCAGGACGCCGTCCGCGTGGTTCGCGTCCTCCCAGGCCTCGATCTGCGTGAGGTAGTCGGCGTCCACGTAGTACTTCCGCAGCTCGGTGACCAGGTTCCCGCCCTCGCCCGGGCCGCTCTGCGCGTCGATGTACGCGCCGTAGAAGTCGGCGATCCGGCTCACCGAGTTCGACGGCTGCCCGCTGACCGAGCGGAACGCGGCGGTCCCCGCCGTCGGCCCGACCGAGGTCGCCTCGGCCGACGCCGTGATCGCGAGCGGCAGGGCGGTCGCGGCGACGAGGCCGGCGATCAGAGCGGCACGGCGTCCCCGCCTGCGCGCGGTGGTGCTGGTGGTGCTGAAGGCGTTGCTGTTGCCGCTGTTGCTGTTCATCGGTCTGTGTTCCCCGTTTTCGTGGTCATGGTGCTCATCGGTCATGTTCGATCGGGGCCGCCCTCTCGACCCCCGTCGCGTGAGGGCGGCCCCGGCTCGGGTGGCGGTCAGTAGAGCTTGTTGACCGCGGTGGTCGTCGTCTTCTTGAAGGCCTTCACGGGCGCGTCGGAGAAGTCGCCCATCTGCCCCCACTTCACGACGGTGACGGCCCGGCCGTCCCGGCCGACCGAGTAGAGGTTGATGTCGGTGGCGCCCCACGAGGTGTTGGTGTGCACCCCGTAGACGTGGGCGCCCTCTTCGACCGGCAGCGTGCCGTAGTCCTTGAGGGTCGCCTCGACCTCGGGGTCGGCCAGCTCCGCCTTGGCCGCGCAGGCCTTGATCTCCTTGTTCAGCCGCTTGGCGAGGGCGTCGGCCTTCGCGTTGCTGCCGACGACGATGGTCAGCTGCTGGGCGTTGGTCTCCAGGTCGGTACGGAAGTCCCGGTACGAGGAGTCGTAGCCCGGCAGCGCGTCCTCCAGGCAGAAGACCAGCTCGTCGGGCACACCGGGCGTGACCTTGCCCGCCGTCCAGGCGGACGAGGGGTGCGGCGGCAGCTGGGCGGCCGACAGGAACTTGGGCGTGCCGCTCGACGTCACCGAGACGGGTGCCGAGGTGTTGACGACGGCACCGGCCGGGCCGGCGAGTACCGTACCGACGGCGAGGGCCGCGGCGGCGAGTGCGGTGAACGCCGCGCCTCGGGTGCGCTTGCTCATTGGATGTCCCCCTGGGTCTGAATGCCTGCACGTCCTGTGTGCATGGCCGTTCTGTGTACGTGGCCGATCCGTGTGCACGGTTGTTCTGCGTGCACGGTCGTTCTGCGTGCACAGTTGTTCTGCGTGCACGGCTGTTCTGCGTGCAGGGCGAATCGCCTGCACAAGTGGTGGGTGGTGTCGCGATGGCCCGTCGTGGGCTGCCACAGGCTGGTCGGTCCGGCGGCGGTCGGTGCGACACCAGAAGCATCAGCCGTCACTCGGGGCGTGCGCAACAGGAGACGCCGTTTCCGCCACGGTGGAACCATCCCATCCCTCCTGACGTGCAGGTATATGGAGTGCCTGGGATGCTCGTCCCGGGCCGGGACAGGCCCCTCGGCCGGGGGCGACGACCAGTAGGGCGACGAGTACGGGGGAACGGTGACGACTCGGGACGAGGACGTCGAGGAGTTCGCGGCACTGCTGAGACGTCTGAAGGCGCGGACGGACCGCAGTTACGGCGCCCTGGCGCGCCGGGTGAACATGAACACCTCCACGCTGCACCGCTACTGCGCCGGCGACGCGGTGCCGCTCGACTTCGCCCCCGTGGAGCGGTTCGCCGCACTGTGCGGGGCGAGCCCGGACGAACGGCTCGAACTGCACCGCCGGTGGATCCTGGCGGTCGCGGCCCGGCAGCGGCCCCGTACGCCCGGCGCGTCGGAGGACCCTGCTCCTGCCACGGCTCCTGCCCCGGACACAGACCCGGACACGGCACCGGACGACGGATCGCGGCCCAGCGAACCGGACGAGCCGGACGAGCCGGATGAGCCGGACCCCGCGAGCGAGACCGTCACGAGCGCGCCGACCGCGAGTTCCGTGGGCAGCCCCGTGGGCAGTTCCGTGGACAGTCCCGTTGAGGAACTAGCGGACGCCCCCGCCGCCGAAGGACTCGTGTCCAACGCCGTCCCCGCGACCGGAGCCGTTGCCGGAACCGGCGCCGCCGGCCCGCACCCCCGCCCCGCCTGGTACCGGCGGCGGATCACCGTCACCGTCGCGGCGGCGTCCGCGCTCCTTCTCACACTGGGGAGCCTGTCGGCCCTCTCCGACGACCGCTCCTCCGACGACGCCTCCGGGACCGTCCGCCCGTCCCCCACGACGTCCACCTCGGACCCCCGGCACCGCCCGTCGACGAGCCCGTCCCCCAGCGGGAGCAGCGCCTCGCCCTCGGCCGGCGCCACCGGCAAGGCGTCCAAGGCGCCCGGTGACGGCGCGCCTTCGAGTGCGAAGGGCGCGAAGGGCAAGCAGAAGCCCAACGGCGGCGGAACCGTCTCCGCGCCCCTCACCTGGACCGCCAACTCGCAGGCCTGGAAGCTCGGCTGCGGCCACGACTACGTGATCCGCAAGGACCCGGCGCAGGTCCCGCCGCCGCCGGCCCCGCAGGACGCCGGGACCTGGGCGGCGACCCAGGGCGCGGTGCACGGGCGGGAGACCAATGTCGAGATCTCCGTACAGGGCCGGTCCTCCACCGCCGTCGTCCTGACGGATCTGCGGGTCCGGGTGGTCGGCCGTACCGCCCCCGATCCCGGCACCGTGTACGCCATGGACCAGGGCTGCGGCGGCTCGATCACCCCGCGTTCCTTCGCCGTCGACCTGGACAAGGACCGCCCGATCGCCCGCGCGGTGCCCGGCAACGACACCGGCACGCCGATCCCGGCCGTACGGATGCCCTACCGGGTGTCGGCCTCGGACCCGGAGGTCCTGCTGGTCACCGCCCAGACGGAGAACTGCGGCTGCGACTGGTACCTGGAGCTGGACTGGTCGTCCGAGGGGCGCACCGGCACGGCCCGCATCGACGACCACGGCCGTCCGTTCCGTACGAGCGCCATCAAGGGTTTGCCGCGCTACTGGTACGGAACGGAAGGGTCGGAGCGCAAGTGGGTCCCCGCCGACTGACGGTCCCGGCCGGGACCGGCCACAAGTTCCTTACGGACGGGGCACGTTACGGAGGTTCGAGCGGGCCATCTGCGCCATGCGGCCCACTCCCCCGTCGAGGACGATCTTGGACGCCGACAGGGCGAAGCCGGTGACCATCTCCTTGCTGATCTTCGGCGGGATGGACAGGGCGTTCGGGTCGGTGACGACGTCGATGAGGGCGGGGCCCTTGTGCCTGAAGGCGTCCTTCAGGGCGCCCGCCAGCTCCTTGGGCTTCTCGACGCGTACGCCGTAGGCGCCGCAGGCCCGTGCGACGGCGGCGAAGTCGGGGTTCTTGTTGCTCGTCCCGTACGCCGGAAGACCGCCGACCATCATCTCCAGCTCGACCATGCCGAGCGAGGAGTTGTTGAAGAGGACGACCTTCACCGGCAGGTCGTACTGGACGAGGGTGAGGAAGTCGCCCATCAGCATGGAGAATCCGCCGTCGCCCGACATCGAGACGACCTGGCGGCCCCGGTCGGTGAACTGGGCGCCGATGGCCTGCGGCAGGGCGTTCGCCATGGAGCCGTGCGAGAACGAGCCGATGATGCGGCGACGGCCGTTGGGCGTGATGTAGCGGGCCGCCCACACGTTGCACATACCGGTGTCGACGGTGAACACGGCGTCGTCGTCGGCGAGTTCGTCGAGGACGGAGGCCACGTACTCCGGGTGGATCGGGACGTGCTTGTCGACCTTGCGCGTGTAGGCCTTGACCACTCCGTCGAGCGCCGCCGAGTGTTTCTTGAGCATCTTGTCGAGGAAGCGGCGGCTGGTCTTGGGGCTCACCCTCGGGGTGAGACAGCGCAGGGTCTCCTTCACATCGCCCCACACCGCGAGATCCAGCTTCGAACGACGGCCGAGCCGCTCGGGCCGTACGTCGACCTGCGCGATCTTGACGTCGTCCGGCAGGAAGGCGTTGTACGGGAAGTCGGTGCCCAGCAGGATCAGCAGGTCGCACTCGTGGGTGGCCTCGTAGGCGGCGCCGTACCCGAGGAGCCCGCTCATGCCGACGTCGTACGGGTTGTCGTACTGGATCCACTCCTTGCCGCGCAGGGCGTGCCCGACCGGGGACTTGATCTTCTCGGCGAACTCCATGACCTCGGCGTGCGCGCCCGCCGTGCCGCTGCCGCAGAACAGCGTGACCCGGTCGGCCTCGTCGATCATCGCGGCGAGCTTGTCGATCTCGGTGTCGCCGGGGCGCACGGTGGGGCGGGAGGTGACGAGGGCGGTCTCGGCCGCCTTGTCCGGGGCGGGCTGGTCGGCGATGTCACCCGGCAGGGTCACCACGCTCACGCCGCCCTGGCCGACCGCGTGCTGGATGGCGGTCTGCAGCAGGCGGGGCATCTGCTGCGGGTTGGAGATCATCTCGCTGTAGTGGCTGCACTCGCGGAACAGCTGGTCGGGATGGGTCTCCTGGAAGAAGCCGAGGCCGATCTCGCTGGAGGGGATGTGCGAGGCGAGGGCGAGCACGGGGGCCATGGAACGGTGGGCGTCGTACAGGCCGTTGATGAGATGCAGGTTCCCCGGGCCGCAGGAGCCCGCGCAGGCGGCGAGGCCGCCGGTGATCTGGGCCTCGGCGCCCGCCGCGAACGCCGCCGTCTCCTCGTGCCGGACGTGGATCCAGTCGATGGCGGAGTTGCGCCGGATCGCGTCGACGACCGGGTTGAGGCTGTCGCCGACGACTCCGTACAGGCGTTTGACTCCGGCGCGGACGAGGATGTCGATGAACTGCTCGGCGACGTTCTGCTTGGCCATGAGTCACACGCCCTTCGCTGTCGATCGCACTGACGATCGCTGTCACGGGATCCCCTCAGATCCCATCTGTTCACAGCGGGCGCGGTTACGCCTCCCAAACGGCGGCGGCCGTCCGGTCGTCGGCGTACCCCTTGACCCGGACCGTGCTGTCCGCGAGGAACGCGGCGACGCCGGGCGGCTCGCTTCCCGACCAGCGGGAGGTGAGGTGTTCGACCAGGCGCGGCTCGCCGCGCAGGGGCTCGGCGAGCCCGCCGCTGCACAGCAGGAGCGTGTCGCCCGGGCGGGCGACGGAGGCACGGAAGCGGAAGGGGTCGCGGGGCGGCGGCTCGGGCGCCGGCTCGTACGGACTCGGGGGTGTGGTGATGCCCAGGTCCATGGTCAGACGGTCGCCGTCGGGCGTCTCGTGGGGCGCGTCGCGGGGCGCCCCGTGGGGTGCCTCGTGGGGCAGCGATCCGAAGCCGACGACCGCCTCGCCCGTGGCGTCGGCGACACGCGGTTCGATGTCCTGCCACTCGCCGTCCCGCAGGCGGAACAGGCCGCCCGCTCCGACGCCGAAGAAGACGCGCGTACGGCACTCGGGGTCGGCGGGCAGGAGCAGGCAGCGCAGGCTCGCGGTGTACTCCTCGGGCTCGACGCCCCGCTCGACCGCGCCGGCCCGCAGTCTGCCGAGGCTGCGGTCGGTGAGGCGGTGCAGGCCCGACTTCAGGTCGCCGCGCCTGGCGGCCCTGATGTCCTCGGCCAGCCGGGCGTGGCTGCGGCCCACGGCCCTGCCGATCCACCGGCAGGCCTCGGCGGCGGCGCGGTGGGCGTCGGGGGTGGCGCGGGCGCCGGTCGCCATGGCGACCAGGACGAGGGCGTCGTCGCCGGTGCCGAAGCGGGCGGTGAGCAGGGAGTCCCGGCGCGGCTCGCCCCGGAACCGGGCGGAGTCCCCGCGCACGGAGACGGCCCGCAGGGTGTACGTGCCGTACGACGCCCCGTCCAGCACGGTGTCGGCCACGAGGTCGTCGAGGTCGTCCGGGTCCGCGGGCGGGAGCGCGGTGGGTTCGGCGTCGTAGGTGGGCGGGCCGGAGCCGACGTGGTCGACGGGGGCGGGGGTTTCGGGCATGCGCAGAACGGGCTGACCGGGCTGGTCGGCGGGGATGTCGAGGAGGGTGTCGGGGCGGACGGGCGGGGTGCCGACGGTGGGCGGGGGCGCGATGGTCGGCGGGCCGCCGGGGGGCTGGGGCCAGGTGGCGGGACGCTGGTCGGGGTCCGCGGCCTCCGCGTGCGCCTGCGCCTCCGCGGCGGGCGGAGGGACTTCCGTGGACATGGCCTGGCCCTGGCCCTGCTGGAAGGTGGTCGGGCCCGGGGGGTTCGCGGGAGGGGCCTCCCAGGGGGCGCGCTGGCGCTGCAGCCCGCTGCGCCACAGGGGGTCCGACTCCGGCGTTTCGGTCTCGGCGGGGGTACGGCGGTCGGGGGCGGGGCGGCTTTCCGGGGCGGGTGTGCTGGGGGGCCACCAGGGTGGGGGCGTCCCCTCGGCGGGGGCGGGCGGCTTACCGCCGGGTTGTGTGCCGGGTGCGGGTCGTGGGGGTTGGCCGCGCAGTTCCCCGCGCCCCTCACGGGGGCCGGTGCTCGGCGCCGGGCCACCGGCCGTGGGCGGGCCCGCGGGTCGCGCGTCGCCTGCGGGTCGTGGGGGCTGGTCGCGCAGTTCCCCGCGCCCCTTACGGGGCTCCTCCGCGCGCCCGGTGTTCGGGTCCGCGGGGCCGTCCGTGGGCGTAGCGGCAGGTCGTACGTCGCCTGCCAGCCGTGGGGGCTGGTCGCGCAGTTCCCCGCGCCCCTGGCGGGGTGGGGGGACGGCCGGGGTCTGGGGTGGTGGTGTGCCCAGGGTGTCTGTCGCCGAGGCGAAGCGGTCGTCCAGGGAGTCCGGGGCGGGCGCCGGGCCGGTGTCCCCCGTCGAGTCGTCGTACAGCTGTCCCCACCAGTCGTCCTGCTGACCGGTCGGCCTCTCCCCCTGCTGGCTCATGCCCGTAATTGTCCACCGCTGAGGCCGGATGAAAACGGGGCATCGGGAAAAACCAGCGATACGGGACCGCCGGGCAGTCCCACCCCCCACGGGAGAACCACCCGGCGGCGCCTGTATGACCGGATCCCTCACGGAACCGGCCCCTCCGGCCCCGAGCGCGTCCTGCTCACCCGAGGCCGAGCTGTGTGCACCGTGTGTGGCGGACGGGTTCCACCTGGCGTCCGGGATATCCGCGGGAGCCCCGTAATCCCGGTCTTTGGCCGGTCCTCGCCGGTACTCGCCGGGGCCGGAGCCCGTACCGTCCCTGCGCCACCTTGGCAGAGAGACGGACGGTACGGCGATGATGTGCGGAGGCGGTTTTACGCCGTGGCCGTTTTCCGCCACGGCCGGTGTTCGGGGAGGGGCGGCGCCGCATGCTCGCAACGACAGGTCTGGCAGCACTGGGACTGGACGACACGCACGAGTCGGCGTACCGGGCCCTGGTGTCCGTGGGCGCCGCCGACGTGCCCGATCTCGCGCGGCGGCTCACGCTCGGCGAGCACGACACGGAGCGCGCGCTGCGCAGACTGGAGCGGCACGGGCTGGCCGCGCAGTCGTCGGCGCGCTCCGGCCGCTGGGTCGCCGCGCCACCCGGCGTCGCGCTCGGCGCGCTGCTCACCCAGCGGCGCCACGAACTGGACCAGGCCGAGCTGACGGCCGCGCTGCTCGCCGAGGAGTACCGCGCGCAGGCCACCGAACCCGCCGCCGTGGACCTGGTGGAGGTGGTGACCGGCGCCGCCGCGGTCGCCCAGCGTTTCCTGCAGCTCCAGCTCGGCGCGAACGACGAGGTGTGCGCCCTGGTCACCGGCAACGCCGTCGTCGTCTCGGGGACGGACAACGACGCGGAGGAGCAGGCCGCCGACCGGGGCGTCCGCTACCGCGTGGTCGTCGAGCGGTCGGTCCTGCACCTGCCGGGCGGCATCGCCGAACTGTCCGCGGCCCTCGGCCGTGACGAGCGCGTACGGGTCGTGGACGAGGTGCCGACCAAGCTGGTGATCGTCGACCGGTCCCTGGCCATGGTCCCGCTGACCTCACAGGCTCTGGAGCCCGCCGCGCTCGTCGTCCACGCCAGCGGACTGCTCGAATCGCTGTCGGGTCTGTTCGAGTCGGTGTGGCGGGATGCCCTTCCGCTGCGCCTCGGTGTGCCCGCGACGCCCGGCGCACCCGCCACCGTCGTCGAGGAGGAGCGGGACGGGCCGGACGGCACCGATCTGGAGATCCTGTCCCTGCTCCTCGCGGGGCTGACCGACGCCAGTGTCGCCAAACAGCTCGACCTGGGGCTGCGGACCGTGCAGCGCCGGGTGAAGCGGCTGATGGAGCTGACGGGCGTCACGACCCGTCTCCAGCTCGGCTGGCACACGTACGAGAAGGGCTGGGTGGCGCGGGGCGAGCAGGGCTAGACCGTGCCTCCGGCACGGGACTGACCTGCGGGTTCCCCCGTCCTGGGGCACTCTGGGCAGATGGGAGCGTGGGAACTCCTGCTGGTCGGTGTGGTGCTGCTGCTCGGCCTGAGCGGGGTGCTGGTGCCTGGCGCGCCGGGGTCGTGGCTCGTGTGGGCCGCGGTCCTGTGGTGGGCGTTCGAGGATCCCCGGGCGCTCTCCTGGGGTGTGCTGGTGGGCGCCACCGCTGTTCTCCTGGTCGTCCAGGTGATCCGCTGGTGGCTGCCGCCGCGCACGCTGCGGGCGAGCGGCGCCACCCCTCGAATGGCGGTGTACGCGGGCGTGGGCGCCCTCCTCGGCTTCTTCCTGGTGCCCGTGCTCGGCGCGATACCCGGCTGCCTCGGCGGCATCTACCTCGCCGAACGGCTGCGGCTCGGGAGCCACGGGGACGCGATGGCCTCCGTACGCGGGGTGATGCGCCAGGGCGGGACGAGCGTGCTGGTGGAGCTGTTCGCCTGTCTGCTGATCGCGGGGGCGTGGCTGGGAGCCGTCATCTGGGGCTGACCGCGTCACCAGACCGCGTCACCGGGAGACGTCGGCGGGGCCCGTGAGGCCCGTGAGGTCCGTGAGGTCGATGCTGTCGGCCAGCGCGCGCATGCCCGCGTCGTTGAAGTGGAGATGGTCCCCGGGATCGTAGGCGGCCCGCATCCGGTCCGGCCGGGACGGGTCGCGGACCACGGCGTCGAAGTCGGCGACCGTGTCGAACAGCCCGCCGGTGCGGATGAGCTGGTTGACCGACCGGCGTACGCGCTCGCGGGCGGCGGTGTGGCTGCCGTGGCCGCCGAACGGGGTGATGGTCGCGCCGACGACCCGGATCCCGCGGGCGTGGGCGCGCCGGACGATCTCGCGGTACGCGGCACCGAGGGCGGCCGGATCGGTCTGGTTCGGCGTGCTCTTGATGTCGTTGACGCCCTCCCACACGATCAGCGTGCGCACCCCGGTGCGGGAGAGCACATCGGCGTCGAGGCGGGCCAGCGCGCTGGGCCCGCGCCCTTCGAGCAGCAGCCGGTTGCCGGCGACGCCCGCGTTCAGTACGCCCTGCCGCCGGTCGGCCGGCAGGGCGCGGAGCCGTTCGGCGAGCCGGTCGGGCCAGCGGCGGTTGGCGCTCGGTGTCGAGCCGGAGCCGTCGGTGAGGGAGTCGCCGAGCGCGACCACGCTGCCGGGGGCCTGCGGACGGAGCACGTCGACGCCGGTCACGTAGTACCAGGAGGAGGTGGTGGCCTTATAGGCCGCGCCGCCCGGCTCCGCGGCCCGATTGCCGTTCAGGGCGAGGAAGTTGGTCTGCAGCGCGTCGCGGTGGTAGGTCGCGGGGCCCGAGTCGCCGGGGGTGTGGAGGGTGACGAGGAGGTTCGTGGCGGCGGGGACGCTCAGGGTGAGGGGATCGCTGACGACGTCCTTGCCGGCCGGCACGGTGATCTTCTTGCGGCCGCCGAAGGTGAGGGTGCGCATGGTGCCGGAGAGGGCTGCGGGGCTCTTGGGCGCGTTCGGCCGCTGTCGGGCGAGGGTGGCCGCGCCGAGCACCAGCGGCTGGGTGCCGAGCCGGTTGGAGACGCGTACGCGCACGGCCGTGCCGCCGACGCTCGTACGCACCACGTTGCGGATCGAGGCGCCGGGGAGCGGGGCCGCGGTGCCGGAGGCGGCGGCCTGCCAGGTGCCGGTCCAGTGCCGGGCGGCGGCCCGCGCGCCCGTGCGGTCGGCGGTGGCCGGGGGCCCGCCGTGGGCCGCGGCCGTGCCCAGCACGGTGAGCGCCAGCGCGCCGGCCACGGCGGTCAGGGCCCGGCAGGCGTCTCTTCGTCCGACCTCGACCATGCGTTCCTGCCTTCCACCGACGGAGTCCGAATGGGACCCGCGGGGTACAGGTGCCGGGGGCCCGGGGTCAGGATCCGGTGCGGCGGGCGGGAAAACCGTGTTTGGCTGCTGACATGACCGCATTCAGTGAAGCCGAACGGGCGTACCTAAAGTCCCAGCGGCTGGGCCGCCTCGCCACCGTCGATCCGCACGGCCAGCCGCAGGCGAACCCCGTCGGCTTCTTTCCGCAGGACGACGGGACGATCCTCATCGGCGGCTATGCCATGGGGACCACCAAGAAGTGGCGCAACCTCCAGAAGAATCCGAAGGTCGGTCTCGTCATCGACGACATCGTCAGCCTCCGGCCCTGGAAGGTGCGCGGGGTGGACATCCGTGGGGACGCCGAACTCCTGACCGGACCGCACGAGTTGGGCCCGCACTTCAGCGAGGAGCTGATCCGGGTCCATCCCCGGCGGATCCACAGCTGGGGCCTGGAGGAGTAGCCGGCGGCCGGTCTCTCAGCGGCCGGTCTCTCAGCGGCCTTCGAGGGTGAGGAGCCGGACCTTGCGTTCCAGCCCGCCCGCGTACCCGGTGAGGGACCCGTCGGCGCCGATCACGCGATGGCAGGGGCGGACGATCAGCAGCGGATTGGCGCCGATCGCTCCGCCGACGGCCCGTACGGCGATGCGTGAGGCACCGATGCGCGCGGCGATCTCGCCGTACGTGGTGGTCTCGCCGTAGGGGACGGAGTCGAGGGCGTCCCAGACCTTCTCGCGGAACTCGGTGCCGCTCGTCCGCAACGGCAGCCGGAACGCGGTGAGTTCACCGGCGAAGTAGGCGGCGAGCTGCCGCTCGGCCTCCGTGAAGAGTTCCGGCGCGTGCCGCCAGCCGGGGCCGACCGTGCGTCCGCCCTTCTGGCCGGGCACGGACAGGGAGGTCAGCGCTCCGGACTCGTCGGCGGTGAGCAGGAGTTCACCGAGAGGGCTGTCGAGGGAGGTGTGGTACGTGGTCACTTGTCTTCGCTTCCCGGCTGCCGGGCAGCCGCTCGAAGGTGCCGCAGGGCGTAGGAGCGCCACGGTCGCCAGGTGTCGGGGACGGGCGCTCCGGGCGGGCCCACGTCGGGGTCGCCGAGCGCACGGGTACGGATGACGGCCACGGCGTGGGCGTCCAGGCCCGGCAGGGCGTTCAGGGCGGTTCGGGCCGCCTGCCGGTCGGCGCCCGCGTCGAGCCGCAGGCCGCCGTCCGCGAGGGCTGCGGCGAGGGCGCCCAGGGTGCCGCCCGCCCCCACGAGGGAGGCGGGCTCGGGAAAGACGTGGGTGAGCGTCCCGCAGGGCACGTCCAGCGCCTTCCCGTACGCCCGCACGAGCCGCTCGGCCTCGCGGGGTCCGACGAGCGCGCGGACGGCCAGTTCCTCCGGGTCGGCGGCGCCGGGCGAGCGCAGGCCCGGCCTGGCGGCGACCAGCGGGGCGAGCCGCGGGTCCGTGCCGAGCCGCTCGTCCACGGCGTACGGGTCGGCGTCCAGGTCGAAGAGGCGGCGCAGCCTCTGCACGGCGGTGGTGAGGTCGCGCAGGTCGGTGAGGTGCAGCCGGGCGTCGAGCCAGCCGCCGCTGTGGGCGGACGCGTCCGCCGGCCGCTCCCCGACGGCGGCGACGCCCGTCCCGTACGGCAGCCGCAGGGTCCGCCGGTAGGTGCGGGACCCGGGGACGCCCGTCACCTCCTCGACGCCCGGTACGGCCTCGGCGCCGAGCAGGTCGAAGACGGCGGCGGCCTGGTACGGGCCGCGGTGGGCGAGGCGCAGCGGGATACCCGCGGAAGGGGTGGACGCGGAGGGGGCGGACACCGGACGGGTGCCGTCGCGGGGCGCGGTGGTGCGCAGCCCGGTCGGCGTGGCCGCGTACACGGTCCGGATCGTGTCGTTGAACTGGCGCACGCTCGCGAAGCCGGCCGCGAACGCGATCTCGGTGACGGGCAGTTCGGTGGTCTGCAGGAGCACCCGTGCGGTGTGGGCGCGCTGGGCGCGGGCGAGGGCGACGGGTCCGGCGCCGAGTTCCGCGGTGAGCTGCCGCTGCACCTGTCGGGCGCTGTAGCCGAGGCGGACGGCGAGCCCGGCGACGCCCTCGCGGTCGACGACTCCGTCGCCGATCATCCGCATGGCGCGGCCCACGACGTCGGCGCGTACGTTCCACTCGGCGGACCCGGGTGCCGCGTCCGGGCGGCACCGGCGGCAGGCCCGGAACCCGGAACCCTGGGCCGCCGCCGCGGTGGCGTAGTACCGCACGTTCTGCCGCTTCGGCGTCACCGCCGGGCAGCTCGGGCGGCAGTAGATGCCCGTCGTCCGCACGGCGAAGAAGAACGCCCCGTCGAACCGGGCGTCTCGGCTGCGTACGGCTCCGTATCCCGTCTCCTCGTCAATCACCCTTCCAGTCTGCGCCCCCGCCGACCTGCGGGCTGGCGGATTTCGGACGCCACGTTCCCGGTGCCCGGTGCGTGGGAGGCGGGCGGGTCCGCCCACCTCCCGCACACCTCACTGCCAGGCCCGGTTCCCGCGCTTGGCCTCCATCGCGGCCCGCCCCTCGGCGCCCCGGCGCTTCCACTCCCGGCGCAGTTCGTTGCGGACGCGCACGTCGGTCTTGGCCACGATGCGCTGGTTCTCGCGCAGGAGCTTGCGGTAGCTGTCGAGCCGCCGCTCGGGCAGTACCCCGGATGCGTGCGCGGCCAGGACCGCGCACCCGGGTTCGGCCACGTGCGCGCAGTCGAGGAACCGGCAGCCCTGGGCCAGCTCCTCGATCTCGGAGAACACCTGCCCGACACCGCTGCCGGCGTCGAAGAGCCCGACCCCGCGCAGGCCGGGGGTGTCGATCAGCACGCCACCGCCGGGAAGCACCAGCAGATTGCGGGTCGTGGTGGTGTGCCGGCCCTTGCCGTCGACGTCACGCGCCGCCCGGACGTCCATGACGTCCTCCCCGAGCAAGGCGTTGGCGAGCGTCGACTTGCCCGCTCCGGACTGGCCGAGCAGCACGGAGGTGCCGCCGGACACGACGGCGCCGAGCACGTCGAGCCCGTGCCCGTCCGTGGAGCTGACCGCCAGCACCTGTACGCCGGGCGCCGCGGTCTCCACGTCCTGCACGAGGTACGCGAGGCCCATCGGGTCGGGCACGAGGTCGGCCTTGGTCAGCACGACCAGCGGCTGGGCCCCGGATTCCCAGGCCAGCGCCAGGAACCGCTCGATCCGGCCGAGGTCGAGCTCCACCGCCAGGGACACCGCGATGATCGCGAAGTCCACGTTGGCGGCGAGGATCTGCCCCTCCGACCGCTTGGAGGAGGTCGACCGCACGAAGGCGGTACGACGCGGCAGATACGTCTGTACGTAGCGGGGGTCCCCGCCGGGGTCGACGACGGCCCAGTCGCCGGTGCAGATGACCCGGAGCGGGTCGTGCGGCGTCACGAACTCGGTGTCGACCCGCACGGGCCCGTCGGCGGTGACGACATCGCACTGGCCGCGGTCGACCCGCACGACCCGCCCGGGCACGAGCCCGCGCTCGGCGTGGGGCGCGAAAGCGGCGGCCCACTCGTCGTCCCAGCCGTAGGGCGCGAGGGGGTGAGCCGGAGAAGAAGAAAAGGACACGAACGAGGAGGACAAGGGGTGACCCTTCGAAGGGTGGCCCCGGCCGCGCGCACTCGGGCGCGGAGAAGAAGGGTGTCAGCCGGTGACCACAGAGGTGGATTCGATGTACTTCCGGATGCGGGCAGCGCCCTTTGCCAAGACAGCCATCGTTCACACCTCCCTGATCACATCGGTACGACACCGGCGGCGCGGTACTGCCGCCGCTCGAACAAGGCGACCCTAGCCCGCTCTCGCGACGGGGCCAACCGGTTTTTGCGACCCGGTCGGCCCCGATGTCCGGCTCGCCTCAGCCGGAGTGCGTACAGCTGCGGCCGTTCAACGTGAAGTCGACCGGTGGTGAGTTCGCGTCGCGCCAGGACGCGAGGAAGCCCACGGCGAGTGAGCCGCCCGCGGCGACGGACTTGTTGTAGTCGGCGGCGCTCGCGGTCACGCGGGAGCCCTTCTGGTCGAAGCTGCCGTCCCACATCTGCGTCATCTTCTGGCCGTCGCGGAAGGTCCAGCCGACGCGCCAGGTGTCGAGGGCGTAGTCGGACTTCACGGTGACGGTGGCCTGGAACCCGTCCGGCCACTCACTGACCAGGTCGTACCTGGCGTGGCAGACGGCGGGCTCGCTGGGGTTGGGCGCGGCGCCGTCCTCCTCGGCGGAGGACGAGGAGTCGCCCTGGGCCTCCTTCTCCGACTTCGACCCCGTATCGGCGCCCTCGCCCGCGCTGGACTTGGGTGTCTTCGGGGAGGCCGTGGACGACGTCGACTCGCCCACCGACCCGGAGTCGGACGGCAGGCCGTCGAACGAGGGCACCTGCTCCCCCGCGGGCCGCCGTCCCGCCGACTCCGCGGTGGTCTCGGTGCCGTCGTCGCCCGAGCCGAAGGGCACCAGGGTCACGACGAGTGCGAGGAGCGAGACCCCGGCGGCCACGGCCAGCAGCCCGGCGCGTCCGATCCGGGCCCGGCCGCCGCCGCTGCCCTGCATCCAGGGGGCGGGTTCGTCCAGGTCGTCGGCGGCACTGCGGCTGAGCCCCGACTCGACGGCCCTGCGCCGCCGTTCGAGGTAGGCGAGCCCGCCCCAGCCGATCACTCCGCCCGCGAGCGCGGAGGGCAGTCCGCCTCCGCTGTGCTTGAGACAGGCGGCGGCCTCCGCGCACTCGACGCAGCGGGCCAGGTGCCGTGACAGGTCGTCCGGCACGTCGGCGGCGGGCGAGCGGGTGACCGCGTCGAGCAGCCGGGCGTAGCTGCGGCACTCCTCGGAGAGCGGGGTGTCCAGGTGGTTGCGGTGGCAGCGGTCGCGGAACACTCCGCGCACCTGCTGCAGTTCCTCGGCGACGCCCGCCGGATCGAGGCCGAGCCGGCGGGCCACCGCGGCCGGTGGCATGGCCTCGACCTCGGTCAGCCACAGGAGCGCGGCGTCCGGTTCCTGCATGTCCCGCAGTCCGCGCAGGGCGAGCGGCCGGTGCAGGGGCGGGCCGGAAAAGCGTTCGGCCTGCTCGGAGTTGAGCCACAGCCGCAGTTCGGGTACGAGTCGGTCACCGATCCCCTGGGCCTCCCAGGCGATGGTCGTCTGTCGTACGGCGGTCAAAAGGAGCGGTATGCGCGGCAGCCTGGGCGAACGCGCCCGGCGTCCGAAGCTTTTGCCGCCGGTCCCGGCCTCCGCGGCACGCGCTTCGCGTATGCCGCGGGAGAAGGCCTCGGAGGCCAGGGGGCGTGCGTCGGCGGAGCCGCCGGTGCAGAGGTCGGCGTAGGAAAGAACCGCGTCCCAGCACTCCGAGAACAAGGTTGCCTCGGCGGCGTCCTGAGGGGTCGGCAGGTCTGGCATGGGTGGGGGTTTCACCTGCATCCAGAAGAGGGCTCAAGTGGGGTCAACTCACCCGTTTAATACGGGAGTTGATGGGGACGTCTCGCGAAGGGCCGAGTTTTTCACGGTTCCTGCACAACTGACAAGCGGCACCGCCAAATCCGGTTACCGCCGGTCGCATGCCCCACCAGGCCCGTCGGCCTCGGACGTCCGTCCCCCTCAGCCCCTCGCTCCGCCCTTCGACACCTGTCCGCCGCCCCGCCCCTCAGGCCACGGGCACCTCGTCCGTACCCGCTTCCCTCTCCTTGCCCACCGGCGCGTTCGCCGGGAGGCTGTCCATGAAGGAGCTGACCGAGAACACCGCGTTGCCCGGTCCGGGCGGACCGTATCCGGGCGGCGAGGAGAGCCCGAACTCGTCCATCGTCGCGCGGTAGGACTCCAGGAGCCGGATGTGGTACTCCAGCGGAGCGCCGTTCGGATTGGCCTTGCCCAGCGGGGTCGTCGGCTCCGGGCACCAGGTGGTGAAGCGGGGCGTGATGCCCTGCGACATGAAGAACCGCAGCCCCTCCGTCGTGGACGCGATCGCCTCGTCGACCGTCGTGAACCCGAAGGGCTCGGCCATCTCCACGCCCGCGACGAAGTTGGGGATGACATTGCGCGCGCCGAAGACCTCCGCGGAGTCGAGGATGCGCTTGTGCCACTCGTCGCGGCCCACGTACCGCTCCTTGCCGGGGCAGTACATCTTGAACAGGTACTCGTCCCACACCTCGTAGTTGGGGTGGTAGATCTGCACGCCGTAGTCCTTGAAGCGCTGTACGTCGTCCTTCGGCAGCGCCTGCGCGACGACCTTGCCGATCCACCGGCCCGGGAAGTGCTCCTCGATGGCCTTGGCGTACATGCCGTAGAAGTCGGCCTCGTCGCGGCCCTGCAGCTTGGAGGTGATCGCGCCGCCGGTCAGCGTGTACGCGGTGGACGTCTTCGCCGTGTCGTACCGGTCGATGATCTCCAGCGCCTCAAGGACCTCGTCGACGTCCTTCACCCCGGTGTACGGGCGGCCCGCCGCCTTCTGCTGGCGCCAGTTGTGGTTGATGTCGCAGTACTGGCACTCCTCCTTGGCGCCGAAGTACTGGCAGACGCGGAAGACCGTCAGGTAGATCAGGTAGCCCCACTGGATCGTCGGGGCCACCTCCATGACGGACTTCCCGTTCGAGAGCTTGTGCCGGTAGTACTCCGGCATCGGCGGCACCCCGACGTCCGAGATCCGCTTCCCGTCGAGGTACAGCCCGAGCAGGCCGTCGGGGCCGGCGGCGACGCGGTAGGGCGAGGCCGGGTTCACGCGGACGGACACGACGGTGCGGCGCAGGTCGTACGGGCCGCCCGTGAGGATGATCTCCTCGGGCGGGCGGCGCAGGGCGGCTTCGCCCAGCTCGGGGAGGGTGCCGTGGTCGAAGGAGAAGATGAAGTAGGACTTCGGTTTGACGTCCCCGCCCTCGTTGTCGCTGAGCGCGGAGTCGTCGAAGGCCACGCCGCCGCGGAGCAGGTCTTCCTTGAAGACCGCCTCTCGCGGTACGTGCGGGAACCTTTCCATCAGATCCTCGACCAGCGCGGTTCGGCTGCCCATCCCGTCCTCCTCGCGTGCGGTGTTCGACTCCTCACGGTATGCCCCGCCTCCGGGGCGGCCGGTGCCGGGGCCCCTTGAGGCGGGGCTGGGCCCCGGGGCCCTTTCGCCTGCGGGCCGGTGGGGGTCACCCG
>NZ_JBHWZP010000187.1:0-18581 GCF_042728395.1 Streptomyces sp. NPDC060205 | reverse complement strand
CCAACCAGATCTACAAACAGACAATCCTACGCGAGCGCCACCCCGTGCCTGACGGAACCTCTGATCATCGGTGCCCCTCTTGTCGGCGCTGCTGCGGTGTCAGGGTGCTGCGAAGAGTGTCGGGGGGCCGGTGTTGCGGTGGTGCCGACGGAACCTGGCGGGAAGCTGCCCTGGCGGTTTTCCGCCACAGGAACGGTGAACGACCGGTGGAAACCGCGACAGCGGCAAGTACCGTCCGTGACAATGAAGGCGCTCACCAGTGACGGAGTACGGGGGTTGTACGGCGACATGGACGGATTAGTGGAGTTCAAGACCGACGACGGGGCCCTTGTGGTCGTCGAGGGAGCCGAGGACGAGTCGGGTTCCCGCCTGGTGGCACGGGGCGACGGAACGGTCGCCGCGGCCCGCACCTTCGAGGGCTCGCTGGAGGGGGTGCGGGCCGCCGCAGGGGCTGCGCTCCGCGTCTTCAGGGACGGTTCGCTGCAGCCCGACTCCGTGGAGATCGAGTTCGGCGTCAAACTCACCGCGGAGGCGGGCGCGTTGATCGCCAAGAGTGCCGTCGAGGGCCATCTCGTGGTCAAGCTCTCCTGGTCGCCCGAGCGGCCGGACGGCCTTGCGGAGGCCGCCCCCGCCTCCCCCGCCGCCCCGGGGACCACCCCGCGCCCATGAGCAGCGCTTCCTGGCACGCGAGAATCAGCTGCGGACGGGACACCGGTGCCGGTTTCCTCGTCACTGAGCAGCACGTTCTGACCTGCGCCCATGTCGTGGCGCGCAGTGACACCGAGGCGGTCGCGGTGTCCTTCGCGCACGGCGGCTACGAGCAGGTGTCCGCCCGGGTGGTCGCGCACGGCGGCTGGGACGGCCGCGAGAGCGACCCGGGCGATCTGGCCGTACTGGAACTGGACCGGCCGGTGCCGATGAAGCCCGCGGAGTTCGCGACGCCCACCGACGCGTACGGCGATCCCCCGCGTCGGCTCCTCGCGTACGGCTTCCCCAAGCGCTACGACGAGGGGACGCTCGCCGAGTACCGCGCCACCGCACAGCAGTTGATCGCCGGCGAGTGGGTCCAGCTGGAGTCGTGGGCCGCGCACGGGCAGCCGCTCGCGCCCGGGTTCAGCGGCGCCGCGGTGACCCTCGCGGACACCGGCCGGGTCGTCGGCATGGTCTCGGCGGCCGCCCGCAGCCCCGAGATCCGCAACGGCCGCATGCTCCCCGCCCACATCATGGCCCGCTACTGGCCCCGCCTGGCAGACCTCATCCCCACCCCGGCCCACGACCAGCACCAGAAGAAATCCCTGAGACACCTACTGGAACAACTGGAGCCTCCAGCAACCGCAGACCAGGCCGGGGCGCAGCCCCGCCTGTCAGGGGCGCGGGGAACTGCGCGACAAGCCCCCTCCGAACCCGCAGACGAAAACCAGGCAGGGGCGCAGCCCCGCCTTTCAGGGGCGCGGGGAACTGCGCGACCGGCCCCCACCGGCCCGCAGACGCACCACACCCACTCCCCGGAACGGCTGTACCAGGAGGCCGTGGGCCCCCTGGGCCCCCCACTCCCGCCCCACGGCTTCACCTCCCTCTGGGACGCCGCCTGGTACCTCCTCTCCGAGGTACAGGACCCGGAGGCGATCACCCGCTTCACCACCCGCCTCGCCGACTTCGTCGACGACACCCCCACCCGGACCGCCCTGCGTGCCTGGCCCTCCGCGCCCCGAGCGCGCTACCCGGACCCGGCCGGCCGGGCGAGGCCCGCGCAAGGGACCGCCCGCGACGCCGCGCACCCCTGGTCCCCGATCCTCGTGGAGATCGCCCCCAGCGGTTCCGGCGACGGAACCTTCCTCGTGGAGGTGTCCGCGTACAACGGAAGACACCGAAGAGTGGTGGGCTCGCGCCGCCTCCCCGTCGACCGCGTACGCCCCTACACCCTGGAGCGGATCGACGAGGCCTACCGCGAACTGGAACTGGGCGCACGCGAGCTGATCGCCTTCGTGCTGCCGCGCCGCTGGCTCAACACGGACGTCGCGCACTGGCAGCGCAGCGCGGACGACGACAGCCCGCTCGGTTCCTTCGCGCCGCTGGTCGTGATGGACCTGGAGCGCCGGCGCAGCGGCGGCCTGCAGCACAAGCTCCGGCAGAAGTGGCAGTACCTGGACGAGCGGCCGGCGGCCCGGCTGCACCGGATCGACTGCTGGTCGGTCGGCCAGGACCAGGTGAAGCTGACCATCGGGCTGCGCCGCGACGCCGACATGGTGGGTTTCGCGACGCCGCCGCGCGCGGACCGGGTCCGCCGGCTGTTCCAGGCGAGCCTGAACGCGGCGGTGCCGGTGATGCTGTGGCCGCGCACCGGCTGCCGGGGCGAGCACCGGTGCGGGGAGTCGGTGGACTGCCGGGGCTCGGAGTTCCTGGACCGCCTCGCCGCACATCTGGCGAACCTGCCGCCCCGCGAACTGCCGCGCCACATCCATGAGTTGCGTGAGACGGCGTACGCCTCCGACGCCCCGGAGCCGCACTGGGCGTACGACCTGGCCCTGCTGTGGGAGGACCCCGAATGCCTGCCTGACCCCGTCGGCTACCTGCACAACCCGGTCGGCTAGGGCGTGTGCGTCCCAGCCGGCCGAAGCCGCAACCGCACACCGGAACACGTACGGAGAGATCATGTCCCTGTGGCCCGTCTACACGGGTGCGAGCGAGCCCCACGACGGCATCGCCGAGCTGCCCGCGCCGCCGCCCTGGCGCGACTTCGACGGCGGTCCGGAGCTGGCGACGCCCGCCGAGGACGACGACGCCTCGGCGACGTCCCCGGACCGCCGGCACCGCGCCCGCACCTACCGCGCCACGGACCGCGCAGTGCAGCTCGTCAACGCGGCCCTCTATCTGCGCAGGCCCCTGCTGGTGACGGGCCCGCCGGGCAGCGGCAAGTCGAGCCTGGCGTACGCCGTCGCGAGGGAGCTGCGGCTCGGCCCGGTGCTCCGCTGGAACATCACCAGCCGCACCACGCTGCACGACGGGCTCTACCAGTACGACCCGCTGTCCCGCCTGTACGCGGCGGCGCGCGACGTCCGCCCAGGCGGCGAGGCCCCGTCCGACCCCGTCCTGCCGAAGGACAGCGAGCTGCAGGACCATCTGCGGCTCGGCCCGCTCGGCACGGCGCTGCTCCCGTACGGCCGGCCGCGCGCGCTGCTGATCGACGAGATCGACAAGAGCGACCTGGACCTGCCGAACGACCTCCTCAACATCCTGGAGGAGGGCCAGTACGAGATCCCCGAGCTGGTCCGCTCCGCCCGGCACACCCCGACGGCCGAGGTGATGATCGACGGCACGGACGAGCGGGTCGGGGTCTCGCGCGGCCGGGTCCGCTGCCGGGCCTTTCCCTTCGTGGTCCTCACCAGCAACGGCGAGCGCGAGTTCCCGCCCGCCTTCCTCCGCCGCTGTGTCCGCCTCGAACTCCACCAGCCCCGCGCCGCGCATCTGGAGCACATCGTCCGCGCCCACCTGGGCGAGCCCGACGCGTACGCCCGCGACCTGATCGAACGCTTCCTGTCCCGCGGGACCGAGGGCGAGCTGGCCACGGACCAACTGCTCAACGCGATCTACCTCACGGGTGTGGCGGGCCTCGACGCGTCGTCCCGCGACGAACTGGCCGAGCAGCTGATGCCGTATCTGAGCCGTTCGGCGGAGGAACCGGATGCGTTCTGACGCGGGCCCGGGCCCGGACGCGGACGAAGGCGGGAGCGCGGGCGCCGCGTTTCTCGCCGCCGTACTGGCCCGGGCGTCCGGCGCCCCGCACCCCACCGCGGTGGAACTGGCGGAACTCCTGTGGCTGGCGGCCCACATGCCACCGACCGATCCCACCACCCCGCCCACGCCCTCCCCCACGGCCGACCCGAGCCTTCCCGCCCCGTCCACCCCCACCCACCCAAGGGGCGCGGGGAACGGCGCGCCCAACCCCCACGAACCCGCACCCCACACCACCCCGGACCCGACGGAGTCACCGGACGCACCGGACCCCCGCATCCCCCTCCACCTGCCGGGCAAGCACACTCCCGCAGCCGCCCCGCAGGGCCCGCGCCGGGACGGACGCCCGGCGGAGGCCCCGCCTCCGAACGGCCCGTACACGTCCCTCCTGGCCCCCGCGCCCCCGATGCTCCCCCACCCCCTCAAGCTCCAGCGCGCCCTGCGCCCCCTCAAGCGGAGCGTCCCCGCGCCGGTCGGCCGGGAGCTGGACGAGGCGGCCACCGCCCACCGGATCGCCCGGCTCGGAGCCGCGCCCCAGTGGTGGCTGCCCGTACTGCGGCCCATGACCGAGCGATGGCTGACGCTGCACCTCGTGCACGACACCGGCCCGACGATGCCCGTCTGGCGCCCGCTCGTGCGCGAACTGCACGCGGCGCTGGTCCAGTCGGGCATCTTCCGCACGGTGGAACTGCACCGGCTGGAGGCCGACGGCACGGTACGCCGCCCCGGTTCGCAGGAGTCGTTCGCCGACGGCCGCACGGTCACGCTCCTCCTCAGCGACTGCATGGGCCCGCAGTGGCGGGACGGCCCGGCGGGCGCCCGCTGGTACGGCACACTGCGCCGCTGGTCGGCCCGGATGCCGGTCGCCCTGGTCCAGCCGCTGCCGGAACGCCTGTGGCGCACCACCGCGCTGCCGGCCACGACGGCGCGGATCGCCGCGCCGGGACCGGCGGCGCCCAACGCGGCCTACGACGTGGACGCGGACGCGCTGGAGGGCCTGCCACCCGGCGTCCTCCCCCTTCCCGTACTCGAAGCCTCCGCTCCCTGGCTGGCGAACTGGTCGTCACTGGTGGCGGTCGGCGGCCGACTGCCGGGCGCCGTGGGCCTGTTGGGCGCCGGGCCACCGCTCGCCCCGGTCGACGAGCGGGGCCGCAGCGATGTCGAGCGGCTGTCCCCGGAGGAGCTGCTGCTGCGGTTCCGCTCGCTCGCCTCGCCGGAGGCCTTCCGGCTGGCCGGTCATCTCGCCGTGGGGCCGGTGGAGTTGCCGGTCATGCGTCTGGTGCAGGCGGCGGTCGAGAAGAACCCGCGGCCGCAGCACCTGGCCGAGGTGATCCTCAGCGGCGCGCTGGTCGCGGTCCCGGGGGCGACCGGTTCGTACGTGTTCCGCCCGGGCGTACGGGAGCTGCTGCGCCGCACCCTGCCGCGCTCGGCGTACGGCCGGACCTCCGAACTCCTGGCCCGTATAGGCGCGTTGATCGACGAGCGGGCCGGTCTTTCGGCCGGCGAGTTCCGCGTGCTCGCCCCCGGTGGCGCGGGCACGGGCGCCGGGGGCGGGCCGGCGGCGGGCGAACCGTTCGCCGCGGTGCGGGAGGAGTCCGTACGGCGGATGGGCGGGCCGCCCCCGAAGGCCGGCGCGGGACCGGTGCTCGGCAGGTACCGGCCCGTACGCCGTCTGGGGCTGGGCAAGCGCGTCATGGAGGCCCAGGACACCCGGCGCGAGCGGCGGGTCGCGCTGCACCGGTACACCGTCGCGCCGAAGCGGCGGCAGGCGTTCCTTGAGGCCGCGCGGGCCCTCGCGGGCGTGGAGCATCCGAATGTGCCGGCCGTGTACGACTACGGCTTCGAGGACGGCACCGCGTATCTCGTCACGGAGTTCGTGGACGGAGTCACTCTGGCCGAACTCACGGCCCACGGCGGCTTCCGGCTGCCCTTCGCCCTGCTGGCACCGCTGGCCCGGCAGGTCGCGCAGGGCCTCGAAGCGCTGCACGCACGCGGTCTGGCGCACGGTGAACTCGCTCCCGGTCACCTGCTGTTCGCGCCGGACGGCACGGTCGTGATCGGTGGCTTCCCGCTGGGGCGGCCGGAGCGGCCCCGGGGCCTCGACGAGTCGCGGGACCTGCACGACTTCGGGCTCCTGCTGCGGGAGCTGGCCGGCGGCAGGGCAGCGGAGGATTTGCCCGGCATCCCCGCCGAGCACCGGCGGCGCTTCACCGACGCCTTCGGCCGGCTGCTCTCGCCGGACACGGAGACCCAGCACCGCGGCAAGGACCTCTTCCTGACCCCCGCCTTCGGGGCGGTGGTCGAGGCGGTCGCGGCGGACCGCCCCCGCTACCGGCTGCTCGGTCCCGTACGCATCGACCCGAACGGCCCCTCCCGGACCGTCCACTCCCCCGAGGAACAGGCCCTGCTCTGCCAGCTGCTCCTGCGCAACGGCAGGCCGGTGACCGACGGCGAACTGGCCGAGGGGCTGTGGGGACACCGCCCCCCGCAGCACCCCGAACGCCTCCTGGCCACGTACGCCGCCGCCCTGCGCGAGAGCCTTGGCCCCGGGCTCCTCGCCACCACCGCCGACGGCCACGCCCTGCACGCGGGACTCGGCACCGTCGACGTGGAGCGGTGCAAGGCGCTGGTCGCCGAGGCCGAGTCGCACCGGGAGAACGGGGACCTGACGGCGGCCCGCGAGGCCGTGCGGCACGCGCTCGGCCTCTGGTACGGCGATCCCCTCGACGGCGTCCCCGGCCCCGCCGCGCAGACGACCCGCGTCCGGCTGCGCGCCCTGCGCCTCACGCTCTGCGTCACCCGGGCCGAACTCGACCTGGAACTGGGCCGGTTCGAGGGCGCCGCCACCGACCTCGGCGAGCTGCTCCGCGAGCACCCCGAGCGCGAGGACTTCCGCCGCCTGCACATGCTCGCCCTCAAGGGCCAGGGCCGTGTCGCCGAGGCCATCGACTCGTACGAGGCGTACGAGGAGCTCCAGGCCCGGCAGTTCAGCGAGCCGAACCTCACCCTCCTTGAGCTGTACCGCGAGCTGCGGGCCACCCCCGACGACAACCGGCCGACCATCACGGTGGAGTTCACGGAATCCGGCGGCCACCGGGGAGCCCACGGCACGCTCTCCCACACCATCGCCTGGCTGCTCTCCCTGAGCGGACTGACCTCCGACCAGTACGACATGCAGGCCGTCGACAACGGCTACCTCGTCCTCGTCGCCCCCGGGGCATCCGTACTGAACGTGCTGAACGCGACCCTGCGCGATCTGCCGGACATACTCCTGGAGGTGCCGGACCCGCCCAGGATCCGGCTGACGTTCTGGCACACCGCGCACCCTCCCCGTACCGCCCCCGCACCCCCTTCCCCCGATCAGCCGGACATCGCCGTGGTCGTCTCCCCCGTCCTCTACGAGGAGCTGACGAGCGGTGACGTGCCGGTGGGCCCGGTCCACTTCCGGCCCGTGCCTCCCGGGGCGGGCGACGGGCCGCCCCTCGCCTGGTCCTGCCGCCTGGAGATCCCGGACCGCGTCCCGGACCCCGCGCCCGGGCGGCGCGACCTCGTGCGCGGCCCGTTCAGCACCCGCCGCCGCGTGTCGATCCCCCTCCCCGAGCCCGGGCGCACCGCCGTGGTGTTCCAGCCGCCCGACGGCGCGCTGGCCCTCTTCGACCCCGACGGGTTCGCCGGTACGCCCACGTCGGGGCCCCGCCTCACGTACTACGAGGTCGACCTCACCACGCGGCAGGCCGCCCACGAGCTGTCCCTGCCCAGCTCCGGCGGTGGTGCCTTCGCCGCGTCCGTCGAGCTGTCCTGGCACGTCGACGACCCGGTGGCCTTCGTGCACGGCGAGACCGCCAACGTCTCCGAACGCCTCCTGGACCACCTGCTCAGGGAGGCCCGCCGCATCACACGCCGCCACCCGCTCCGCCGCGCGGGCGCGGCACAGCACGCACTGCACAGCGGGCTGCGCAAGTGGCCGGTACCCGGCCTCTCGGTGGCGTGCTCGATCCGCCTCACCCCGGAGGGCGAACCGCACCCGCCCACGGCCCCGCGCCCGGACCCGCACCCCGCCCACCGACCGGAGGCCGAGCCTCCACCCGAAAACACGTCACCATCCGGGATCGCCCCTTTGCCCGAGCCGGCCTCCGCGGTCGAGACCGCCTCTCCACCCGGGACCGCCTCGCCACCCGAGACCGCCCCTGCACCCGAGATCGTCCCTCCGCCCGGGACCTCCTCCGCGTCCGAGACCGTTCGGCCGTCCGGGTCCGCCGGCCGATCCGGGAGTGCTCCGGAGGCGGAGTCCCCGCACCGGCCGGAGGCCACTCGGGACGCCGGGACCACCCCGTCCGCGCCCGCCCGGCAACCCGCACCCACCCGGCGGACCGCCACCCCGCGGCCGGACGACGCCGCCGCGGCCCTGATGGAGAGCCCTTGCGTGCTCCTCGGATTCGACGGGCCCCTCGTCCGGCTCTATACGAGTGACGCCGAGAAGCAGGCCACCAGGGAACTCGCCGCGCTCCTCGCCGAGCTGCGGGACCCAGGCGCCGCGCTGCGAGGCGAGCCGCTCTCCTCCCACGGCGGGCCCACGCAACCGCTGGAGGGGCGCTCCAACCCCCTCGACCTGCTGCGCACCTTCGCGGACCACCCGCTGGGAGCGGATCTGCGCCGGCGGCTCAACCGGATCGAGGAGCGGGCCGTGTCGACCGCGGCGCCCACCCCGTTCTCGGACGCCCTGATCACCACGCTCAGCTCGCTCGGGCGGCGTACCGCGGTCGTCGCGGACAACGCGCCCAGCGCGGTCTGGAAGTACCTGCACTCCCACGGCCGGCTGACCGGCCTGGTCAGCGGCGGGGTGCACGGCCGCGCGGACGACCTGACCCTGCTGATGCCGAACCCCGACAGCGTCCTGCGCGCCCTGGACCACCTCGGCGTACCGCCGAAGGACGCCGTACTGGTCGGCTCGTCGGTCGCCGAACTGACCGCGGCCCGGGAAGCAGGCCTGCGCTTCCTCGGCTACACCCGCTCCGAGGGGCACAGGCACCGCCTGGTCCGCGCGGGCTGCGAGGTGACGACGGCCTCATGGGCCCCGCTCCTGCGCTCCCTCCCCAACACCTGAGCCCTCTCGGGCGCCCGGCACACCCACCCGTCACCTGACGGCCCGTCCGCTGTCGGCCGTACGCCGTCCGCGAAGACCACCCGTCCAGCCGCACCCCGCCCGGCCCACCCCGAAAGGCGACACCCCGTCAGTTCCCGCACGATGCATGGGAGGACCGCCACCCGGTGGAGTCCCACGGTCTGTGCTCTCGGGAGGACCTGCCATGACCGCCAGCCTGGAGCAGTTGCGCCGCTGCCATTTCGCCGTCGACCTCGGCGCGGCGAGAACGCGCGTCTTCGTGAAGGGCGCCGGGCTGATCGTCGACCAGCCCAGCGTCGCCGCGGTGAACACGAGGACGGGCGCCCTGATCGCGGTCGGCGAGTTCGCCGAGAAGATGACGGGCCGTACCCCCCACTACATCCGTGTCGTACGCCCCGTCTCCGGCGGCACGGTCGTCGACATCGAGATGGCCCAGCGCATGCTGCGCCAGCTCCTCGGCGACAAGGTCCGCCGCACCCTGCGCCGCAGGCCCCGGCTGCGGGCCGCCGCCTGCACCCCGCACGACTCCGACCCGCTGGCCCAGCGGGCGACCGTGGAGACGCTCGTCGGTCTCGGCGCGCGCCGCGTCGAACTGGTCGACACGCTCATCGCCGCCGGCGTCGGCTGCGGGCTGCCCGTGGAACGCCCCGAGGCCACCATGATCATGGTGTGCGGGGCCGCCGCCACCCAGGTCGCCGTGCTGTCGCTGGGCTCGATCGTCACCGCCGAACGCATCCCCGTGGGCGGCGAGGCCATCGACCACGCGATCGTCCAGCACCTGCGCCACCACCACGAGTTGATGCTCCCCTCGCAGTCCGTACGCCCCCTGCAGCTCGCCCTGTCCGGGAACGGGCTCACCTCGCAGGGGCCCACGTCCACCGAGATCCACGGCCGGGACGTGGCCACGGGCCTCGCCCGTTCCGTACAGGTCGACACGGCCGCCGTGCGCGACGCCATCCAGACCCCGCTGACCGCCGTGCTCGACGGCATCGGCAAGGTGCTGCGCGTCTGCCCGCCGGATCTGGTGGCCGACCTCGTGGACCGCGGGATCATGATGGTCGGCGGCAGCGCGCTGCTGCCCGGCCTCGACCAGATGCTGCGGCAGGCGACGGGCATGCCGGTGCACATCGCCGAACGGCCCGACGTGTGCGCGGTCCTCGGTCTGGGCGCGATGCTGGAGGGCCGGATCGAGCCCCTGGTCCTGGACCCGACGGCCGGCTGATCGACCGCACGGACCCGCAGAGCCCTCCCTCACCGGTCCCATGACGGAACCCACGCCCACGAACCCCGCGGAGAACCCCTCCCAGGGGCTCCCCCGCCTGCCCCTCCCCCGTCTCCTCGAAGCCGTCCTCGGTGTCGGCAGCGATCTCGAACTGCGTGCCACGCTCCAGCGCATCGTGGAGAACGCGGCGGCGCTGACCGGCGCCCGGTACGCGGCGCTGGGCGTGCTCGCGCCCGGCGACAACGGCCTGGCGGAGTTCTGCACGGCCGGACTGCCGGAGGCCGGGCGGGCCCGCATCGGGCAGCCGCCCAGCGGACGCCGGGGCCTGCTCGGCGCGCTTCTCCACGAGGCCGCGCCGCTGCGGCTCACCGACCTGACCACCGACCCGCGCGCGTGCGGCATCCCGCCCGGCCATCCGGAGATGCACAGCTTCCTCGGCGTACCGCTGCTGGTGGAGGACGAGGTGTACGGCAGCCTCTACCTCACCGAGAAACGCGGCGGCCCCTTCACCGCCGAGGACGAGCAGCTGGCACGGCTGCTGGCCGCGCAGGCGGGCATCGCGATCGGCAACGCCCGGCTGTACGAGACGGCCCGTCAGCGGGAGCGCTGGATCGAGGGCGCGGCGGCGGTGACGACGGCGCTGCTCACCGGCGAGACGGCGGCCGACGCGCTGATGACGGTCGCCGAACGCGCCCGCGTGCTCGCCGACGCGTCGGCGGGGGTGATCCTCCAGCCCACGGACGAGGGCGGCATGGAGATCGTCACGGCGTCGGCGCCGGCCGGCCGGGACGGTCTGATCGGTACGACCATCGCGCCCGGCAGCGCGGTTCTGGAGCAACTCCTCGGGGGCGAGCCGGTGTTCCTGGACGACTCGGCGACCGATGCCCGTATGACGACCCCGGTACGGCACCGGTTCGGGCCGAGCATGATGCTGCCGCTGCAGGCCGGGGGCCGGCTCATCGGCACCCTCGCCCTGCCGCGCCGCCGCGGTGACACCCCGTACAGCCCGGCGGAGAAGCTGCTGGCCACGCAGTTCGCCTCGCAGGCCGCGCTGGCGCTGGTGCTGGCGGACGCGCGGCAGCGCCGGGAGCGGCTCGCGGTCTTCGAGGACCGCGACCGGATCGCCCGTGACCTGCACGACCTGGTCGTCCAGCGGCTCTTCGCCACGGGCATGATGCTGGAGTCCACACAGCGCCGCGCCGCCGCGGACGAGCGGGAGGCGCAGGTCCACGCGACGATCGGCCGGGCCCTCGACGAACTCCGGTCCACCGTCCAGGAGGTCCGTACGGCGATCTTCGCCCTGCAGCAGCCGCCCGCGGACGCCCCGACCAGCTTCAGGGGCAAGGTGCTCCGCGAGACGGCGGGCGCCGCGGCGGCTCTCGGCGTGCAGCCGTCGGTCCAGTTCACGGGGCCGGTCGACACCCGCGTCCCGGACGCGGTGGCGGGGCATCTCCTCGCGGCCCTGAGGACCGCCCTCGCGACGGCGTCACGCCGCGCCGGCACGACCCGTATCGCGGTCACGGTCGACGCGACGGTGAGCCTCGCGGACGGCCGCCCGGCAGTGCGCCTGACCGTCTCGGACAACGGCACCCCGGACAGCCCCGACGAGCGGGGCACCACGACGACGTGGCAGGCCCCTCTCTGACGGTCACGGCCCCGCAGGCCGTCACCGGTCACCGGTCGGGTGGAGACACAGCGCGCAAGGGGCCGCCGGAGCTACCGAGGCGGCTGCGGCTGCTTCCGCGGCTCCGGCTCCGGCTGCCCGCGGTGGGCCCGGCGCCCCCGCCACCGTCCGGGTCACCGTCCGCGCCACTGCTTTCGCCCGGAAGGGGCCGCGACAGGGCTCGGGGAAGGCCTTTTGATCAAGGTCGGGCGGGGGCTTCGCACGGCCCGCGGGATGAGGCGGCCTGGGCCGTTCGCGGGACGGGCCGACACTGCGGTGTCCTGTCTCACCCAAGCCGCGAGGAGGGTCCCTAGGACCCCTCAACTCGCCTGATCCTCCAGCGACGTTGCTGGTCAGATCGTTTCTCCACGCGTAGCGCTGGTGGGGCGGGTGGGACTCGAACCCACGGCCGGCGGATTATGAGTCCGCTGCTCTAACCGGCTGAGCTACCGCCCCATTACGGCGCGTCGCGCACAAGTGTGCGCGCCGTCTGCCGCAGCATAGCCGCTCATACGATCTCCTGCTTCGGATGGTCGACTTCGCCTGCCCTCTAGGACCTCACCTGGGACGCAGCGGTTCCCGCGGCCATGAAAAAGGACCCCGATGGGGTCCATGGGGTCCTCGTTCGCACTGCTCTCCCGACTGGACTCGAACCAGTAACCTGCCGGTTAACAGCCGGCTGCTCTGCCAATTGAGCTACGGAAGATCGAAGCTCCCCCGACTGGACTCGAACCAGTAACCTGCCGGTTAACAGCCGGCTGCTCTGCCAATTGAGCTACAGGGGATTGCCTCGTTTGCATCGAACGTAGCTCCCTGGGTATTCGCCAGAGGGCGTGCGCTCGCTGCGACACATACATTAGCGCAAGCAGGGGGGTGCTTCGCCAATCGGTAACCCGCCTGCGACCGACGCCGCCGCAAAGGACCGACTAAGAGGAAGGGTGGCCCCATGCGCTACCGGCTCACGTTCGTCGTCGGACTGGCTCTGGGATACGTGCTCGGCACACGCGCCGGGCGCGAGCGCTACGAGCAACTGAGGAAGACCGCCCGGCAGGTCTCGCAGAACCCGGCGGTGCGCAACACCGCCGAATCGGCGGCCCAGCAGGGCCGGCAGTTCGCCGGGAAGGCGTTCCACGTGGTGAGCGAGAAGGTCGGTGACCGGGTCCCCGACTCGGTCTCCGAGCGGGTCCGCTCCCTGCGCGACCGCAACGCGAACGGCACCCGCACAGAGGACGACTGGGGCACCAGCAACACCTAGCGGTACGTGTACGGACCAGGTCCGCCCCCACCGACCTCAGGGACGCGAGGCTGTGACATTTGCGGCTCCGCCGCGTGGGCGCGACCAGCCCCGACGGCGCCGCAGACGGAGAAGATCGGGCACCCCAACGCCGCCCACGGCCCGAGCCAGCGCAGCGATACGGCAGAATTTCCGCCATGGGGATAGTCGCCGGGCTGGACAGTTCGCCCGATTTCACACGCATCGTCGTCTGCGACGCGGACAGCGGGGCCGTACTCCGGCAGGGGTACGCCCCGCATCCGCTGGACGGCGCGGCGGAGGGCTCCCGGCCCTCGGACGTCGACCCGCAGGCCTGGCTGCTCTCCCTGGGCGAGGCCGCGGGCGGCGGGCTTCTGGAGGGCGTCCAGGCCATCGGTGTGTCCGCGCAGCAGAACGGGCTGGTCCCGGTGGACGGCCAGGGCAACACCGTCCGCCCCGCGATGGTCGGCGGGGACAAGCGGGCCCAGGTCGCCGCCGCCGACCTAGTCGACGCGCTCGGCGGCCGGGAGGCCTGGGCGCAGGCCGTGGGCTCCGTACCGCAGGCGGCCCAGCCCGTGACGAAGCTCCGGTGGCTCGCGAGGACCGAGCCCGAGGCGGCGGCGCGCACCGCGATGCTGTTCCAGACGCACGACTGGCTGGTGTGGCAGCTGCTCGGCAGGCCGGCCCGCCGGACCACCGACCGCGGCGGCGCCTCCAGCACCGGCTACTGGTCGGCGGCGACCGGCGCGTACCGGCCCGATCTGGTGGAGCTGGCGCTCGGCCACCAGGCCCTGCTGCCCGACGTGCTCGGGCCGTGGGAGGCCGCGGGGACCACTCCCGAGGGGCTGCTGATCTCGGCGGGTACGGGCGAGACGATGGCGGCGGCCTTCGGTCTGGGCATCGGCCTCGGGGACGCGGTGGTCTCGCTCGGCGCCTCCGGTTCCGTGATGGCCGTCCACCACGAGGCGCTGGTCGACTCCACGGGGATGATCACCTCGCTCGCGGACGCGACCGGCATGCATCTGCCGGTCGTCACCACGCTCAATGCCGTACGGGCCCTGCGCGGGGCCGCCGAGCTGCTGGGCGTGCCCGATCTTGAGGCGCTGTCCGACCTGGCGATGAAGTCGACGCCGGGCTCCCACGGGCTGGTCATGCTGCCGTATCTGGAGGGTGAGCGGACGCCCAATCTGCCGCACACGGCGGGGACCCTGGCCGGGCTGCGGCGCGAGTCGATGAAGCCCGAGCATCTGGCGCGGGCCGCCTTCGAGGGCATGCTGTGCGGGCTCGCCGACGCGCTCGACGTGCTGCGCAAGCGGGGCGTGGAGGTGCGGCGGATCTTCCTGCTCGGGCAGGCCGCGGAGCTGAGCGCGGTGCAGGCGTGCGCGCCCGCGCTGCTCGGTACGCAGATCGTGGTGCCGCAGCCCGCGGACTACGCGGCGATCGGCGCGGCCCGGCAGGCAGCCTGGGCGCTCGGTGTCCAGCAGGGCACGATCCAGCCGGGCCTGCCGCCGGTCTGGCAGGGCGCCGCCGCGCAGGTCCTGGAGCCGGGCGAGGAGCTGGCGGTGGGGCAGGCGGTACGGCAGCAGTACGTGTCGGTGCGCAACCAGACACACCCGGGCGCCTTCCGGTCCTGAAGGGGCCACCGGTGACGCGGTGGCGCAGGGCGTCTCGGGTGGCCTACGACTTCGGACCGACACCCTCTCCGCTCTTGGCCCTCTCTTGGGTTAATCAGTTGAGGTAACACGGGGGGAGTGTCCGACGATGGGGGCCAAGGGCAACCAACCGCCCCGCCGCCGACCCCGAGAGACCCAGCGTGCTCATAAGACTTCTGCGTACCTATCTCACCCCGTACAAGAAACCCATCGGCCTGCTCGTCCTGCTGCAGTTCCTGCAGACCTGCGCCACGCTCTTCCTGCCGACCCTGAACGCCGACATCATCGACAACGGTGTCGTGAAGGGCGACACGGGTTACATCCTGTCCTTCGGCGCCCTGATGATCGGCATCTCGCTGGCCCAGGTCGTCTGCAACATCGGCGCCGTCTACTACGGCGCCCGTACGGCCTCCGCGGTCGGCCGGGACCTGCGGGCCGCCGTCTTCGACCGGGTGCAGTCGTTCTCCGCGCGCGAGCTGGGCCATTTCGGGGCGCCGTCCCTGATCACCCGTACGACGAACGACGTCCAGCAGGTGCAGATGCTGGCCCTGATGACGTTCACGCTGCTGGTGTCGGCGCCCATCATGTGCGTGGGCGGCATCGTGCTGGCGCTCGGCCTGGACGTGCCCCTGTCCGGGGTGCTCCTCGCGGTGGTGCCGGTGCTCGGGATCTCGGTCAGTCTCATCGTGCGCAGGCTGCGGCCGCTGTTCCGCACGATGCAAGTGCGGCTGGACACGGTGAACCGGGTGCTGCGCGAGCAGATCACCGGCAACCGCGTCATCCGTGCCTTCGTGCGCGACGGGTACGAGGAGGAGCGTTTCCGGAAGGCGAACACCGACCTCACCGAGGTGTCGCTGGGGACCGGGCGGATGCTGGCGCTGATGTTCCCCATCGTCATGACGGTGGTGAACGTCTCGTCGATCGCGGTGGTGTGGTTCGGCGCCCACCGCATCGACAGCGGCGGGATGCAGATCGGCGCGCTGACCGCGTTCCTCGCCTATCTGATGCAGATCGTGATGTCCGTGATGATGGCCACCTTCATGTTCATGATGGTGCCGCGCGCGGAGGTGTGCGCCGAGCGCATCCAGGAGGTCCTGGAGACCTCCAGCAGTGTGGTCCCGCCGAAGGCGCCCGTCCTTGAGCTGCGGCGGCACGGCCATCTGGAGCTGCGCGGGGCCGGGTTCCGGTATCCGGGCGCCGAGGAGCCGGTGCTGAAGGCCGTCGACCTGGTGGCGCTGCCCGGCGAGACGACCGCCGTGATCGGTTCGACGGGCAGCGGCAAGTCGACCCTCCTGGGCCTGGTCCCCCGGCTGTTCGACGCCACCGACGGGCAGGTGCTGGTGGACGGCGTCGACGTCCGCACGGTCGAACCGCGGCTGCTGGCGCGCACGGTGAGCCTCGTACCGCAGAAGCCGTACCTGTTCGCGGGGACGGTGGCCACCAACCTGCGGTACGGGAATCCGGACGCGACGGACGAGGAGCTGTGGCACGCGCTGGAGGTGGCGCAGGCCAAGGGGTTCGTGGAAGGCCTGGAGAACGGGCTCGACGCCACGATCGCGCAGGGCGGCACGAACGTGTCCGGCGGTCAGCGGCAGCGGCTCGCCATCGCCCGGACCCTCGTACAGCGCCCCGAGATCTACCTCTTCGACGACTCGTTCTCCGCGCTCGACTACGCCACGGACGCGGCGCTGCGTGCCGCGCTCGCGCGGGAGACCGCCGAGGCGACCGTCGTGATCGTCGCCCAGCGGGTGTCGACCATCCGCGACGCCGACCGGATCGTGGTCCTCGACGAGGGCCGGGTCGTCGGGACCGGCCGCCATCACGAACTGATGGCCGACAACGAGACCTATCGGGAGATCGTGCTCTCGCAGCTGACGGAAGCGGAGGCAGCCTGATGGCCGGGCCCATGGGGCGCATGATGGCCGGGTCGGGACCCGACCATCACTCGATGGATTTCAAGGGATCCGGCAAACGGCTGCTGGCACAGTTCAAGCCGCAGCGCGCCACGCTGTACGTGATGCTCGCGGCCGTGGTCTGCAGTGTGGGCCTGTCGGTCCTGGGTCCGAAGATCCTGGGGCGGGCCACCGACCTGGTCTTCGCCGGCGTCGTCGGACGGGAGCTGCCCGCCGGGCAGTCGAAGGCCGAAGTCCTCGCGGCGATGCGCGAGCGCGGCGACGGCGGGATGGCCGACATGCTCTCGGGCACGGACTTCACCCCGGGCCAGGGCATCGACTTCGACGCGGTCGGCGAGGTCCTGGGGATCGCGCTGGTGGCGTTCCTGCTGGCCGGCCTGCTGATGGCGATGGCGACACGGCTGGTGAACCGGGCCGTCAACCTGACGATGTACAAGATGCGCGAGGACGTGCAGACCAAGCTGTCGCGGCTGCCGCTCTCCTACTTCGACAAGCGCCAGCGCGGTGAGGTCCTCAGCCGCGCCACGAACGACATCGACAACATAGGGCAGACCCTCCAGCAGTCGATGGGCCAGCTCGTGAACTCGCTGCTGACCATCGTCGGCGTGCTGATCATGATGTTCTACGTCTCCTGGCTGCTCGCGCTCGTCGCGCTGATCACCGTGCCGCTGTCGTTCGTCGTCGCGACCCGGGTCGGCAAGCGGTCGCAGCCGCACTTCGTGCAGCAGTGGCGCACCACCGGCAAGCTCAACGCGCACATCGAGGAGATGTACACCGGCCACACCCTGGTGAAGGTCTTCGGACGGCAGGACGAGTCGGCGGCCCAGTTCGCCGAGGAGAACGACAAGCTGTACGAGGCCGGGTTCCGGGCGCAGTTCAACAGCGGGGTCATGCAGCCGCTGATGATGTTCGTGTCGAACCTGAACTATGTGCTGGTGGCGGTGGTGGGCGGGCTGCGCGTCGCGTCCGGCTCGCTGTCCATCGGTGACGTACAGGCCTTCATCCAGTACTCCCGGCAGTTCTCCATGCCGCTCACCCAGGTCGCCTCCATGGCGAACCTCGTGCAGTCCGGGGTCGCCTCGGCGGAACGGATCTTCGAGCTCCTGGACGCCGAGGAGCAGGAGGCCGACCCGGTGACCGGGGCGCGGCCGAAGGAACTGCGGGGCCGGGTCGCCCTGGAGGGGGTCTCCTTCCGGTACGACCCGGAGAAGCCGCTCATCGAGGACCTGTCCCTGTCGGTGGAGCCGGGCCACACGGTCGCGATCGTGGGGCCCACGGGCGCCGGCAAGACGACCCTGGTGAACCTGCTGATGCGCTTCTACGAGACCACCGGCGGCCGGATCACCCTCGACGGCGTCGACATCGCCACGATGTCCCGTGACGAACTGCGGGCCGGTATCGGCATGGTGCTGCAGGACACCTGGCTGTTCGGCGGCACGATCGCGGACAACATCGCGTACGGGGCCTCGCGCGAGGTCACCCGCGGGGAGGTCGAGGAGGCGGCCCGGGCGGCCCACGCGGACCGGTTCGTACGGACGCTGCCCGACGGGTACGACACCGTCATCGACGACGAGGGGTCCGGGGTCAGCGCCGGTGAGAAGCAGCTCATCACGATCGCTCGGGCGTTCCTGTCCGATCCGGTGATCCTCGTGCTCGACGAGGCGACGAGTTCCGTGGACACGCGGACCGAGGTGCTCATCCAGAAGGCGATGGCGAAGCTCGCGCACGGGCGTACGTCGTTCGTCATCGCTCACCGTCTGTCGACGATTCGCGATGCCGACACGATTCTCGTCATGGAGGACGGGGCGATCGTGGAGCAGGGCGCTCACGCGGACCTGCTGGCGGCGGGGGGTGCGTACGCGCGCCTGTACAAGGCGCAGTTCGCGCAGGCGGCGGTGGAGGTGGACTGAGGGGCTTTTTCCGCCCCCGCCGCCCCTACCCGTTCCCGTCCACGCATGGGGGCTCCGCCCCCTCGCCCCCTTTGTCCTCAAACGCCGGACGGGCTGGTTCTCAGCCTCTCCGGCG
>NZ_JBHWZP010000186.1:0-18654 GCF_042728395.1 Streptomyces sp. NPDC060205 | reverse complement strand
GGATGATGTCGTACGTGGGCAGGTTCGTGCAGCTGATGAAGAGCGCGTCGGCCCCGGCGCGCAGGGCAGTTGGGACGAGGACTCGCCGTCGGTGGCCCGGCTGCGGGAGCACGGCGCGCTCGCGTCCCGCCAGGCGTTCCAGCGCGAAGGCGCCCGGACCGAAGAACACGATGAGCAGGAACCCCCAGCAGAACAGCACCGGGGCCAGCCCGCCGTTCTGCAGCGGGAAGAGGCCGTCCTGCTGATGCTCGGTGAAGTACGCGAACGCCATGATCCCCGAGCTGAGGAAGGCCGCGCCACGGGTGGCGACCCCGAGGAGCACCAGGGCGCCGCACACCAGCTCGATGACCCCGGCGTACCAGAAGGGCCAGTCGCCCGTCGGGCTGGCCTTGCGGTCCAGCACCCCGAAGACCGTGGCGGCGCCCTCTGTGGTGAACAACAGGCCGAGGACCATACGGAACAGGCCCAGCACGAAGGGCTGGCGCGACGTCAGCCAGTCGCCGAGGCGCGAAGTGGTCATCAGAACTCCTCAGGAGTCGGTAGGCGATCGGCCGACGCGCGGCCGGTCAGTACGTGATCGACGGAATGAGGGGGAAATGGACCACGGAGTCCGGGTCGCGTCCCTCAGTCGTCCGTACGTGCGCGGGGCGCCCCGGGTTCAACCGGATGCCGAGGTCGTGAGCCTCCGTGGCCGGTTTGACTTGAAGCGCTTCAAGTAGCGGAGGCTACTCATATGTCAGCGACCAGACAGCAGACCGCGGACCTGACCATCCAGGAGATGGCCCGGCGCTCGGGCTTCGCCGAATCCACGCTCCGCTACTACGAGAAGATCGGCCTCCTGGGCCCGGTCGCCCGCGACGAGTCCAGTGGTCACCGCCGGTACGGGCCCGCGACCGCGGACCGTGTCGAGGCACTGTCCTGTCTGCGTTCGGCCGGGATGACGGTCACCGGGATGCGGCGCTATCTGGACCTGCTCGCCCGAGGGGACTCCGCGGCGGCCGAGCAGCGGGACCTGTTCGCCGGGCAGGCCGAGGTACTGGCCGCCGACATCGAACAGCTTCAGCTGCGCCTGACGTATCTGCGGCGCAAGGCGGACCTGTGGGACGCCCGGGTCCGCGGGGACGCCGCCGCCGAGAAACAGGCGGCCGAGGACGTCCTCCACGTGATGAACCAATTCCGATTCTGATCCTCAAGAGCGCAACTCAAGGACTGAAGACCATGGGCGCGGAAGAACTCACCACCACATCGCGGGAACCCGGCACCGTACTCGTCACCGGCGGTACGGGACTCGTCGGCAGCCACTCCATCGCCCGGCTGCTGCGCGAGGGACACCGGGTCCGCGTCACGGTTCGGGAGCCGGGCCAGGAGGCCGCGGTGCGGGCAGCGCTGGGCCGGGCCGGGGTCGATCCGGCGGACCGGCTGGAGTTCGCCGTCGCGGACCTCGGCTCGGACGCCGGATGGGGAAAGGCCCTGGACGGCGTGGGCCACGTACTGCACCACGCCTCCCCCTTCCCGGTCAGGCCGCCGGAGACGGAGGACGAACTGATCCGGCCCGCCCGTGAGGGTGCGCTGCGGGTCGTCGCGGCGGCCCGGGAGGCCGGTGTGCCGAGGGTCGTGATGACGTCCTCCTACGCGGCGGTCGGGTACACGCTGAAGCCCGACAACCGCTACACGGAGACGGACTGGACCGACCCCGACACCGAGGGCCTGCCCGCGTACCACAAGTCGAAGGTCCTGGCCGAGCGCGCGGCCTGGGACTACGCCCGTGCCCACGGCGACATCGAACTGACCGTCATCAACCCCACGGGAATCTTCGGTCCTCCGCTGGGCGACCGGCCCTCCGGCTCCGTCGGCCTGGTCCAGGGCATGCTGACCGGGCAGCTGCCGGTGGTGCCGCTCATGTACTTCGGTGTCGTGGACGTACGGGACGTCGTGGACCTGCATCTGCGCGCCATGCTGCACCCGAAGGCGGCGGGCGAACGTTTCATCGCCGTCGGCGGTCCGGCGATCAGCTTCTTCGGCATGGCCGGGATCCTGCGCCGGCACTTCCCCGCCGCGGCCGGGCTGCTCCCCGCCACGGAACTGACCGTCGAGCAGGTACGCGAGGCGGCGAAGACCGATCCGGCCCTGCGGGATGCCGCGGCCCTGCGGGGCCGCATCCCTGTCATCAGCAACGAGAAGGCCCGTACGGTCCTGGGCTGGCGGCCGAGGGACGTCACCGAGACGATCGTGGCGACGGCGGACCGCCTGATCGAGGGCGGTCTGACGCTGCCGACGGGCGACGACCGCCGTCCGTGACGCGCGCGCGGCTCCCCGCACTCCTGGCTCAGTTGCCCCGATTGCCGCGGTCACCCGGCTAGCCTGGGGGTTTCGCCATCGAGAGGAGCCGCCATGCCGGAGGAACCCACACCGGGAGGCCCGTTGGGCACAGCGATGCGGAAGGTGACGTTCCCTGACGGGTCGCGCGGGATCATCCTGGTGAAGGCGGGCACCTCGCAGGAGGAGGCGGATCTGCAGGCGGCCCGGGTGTGGGCGGAGCGGTCGGAGCGCGGCCAGGCCAACAGCTAGGGCCGGTCGGCCGGAAGGGGTGAAATCCTTCCACGTCCGGGGCGGGTGGAGGCGGTGAAGGCCCTCGACATCCGGGGCGGGTGGAGGCGGTCAAGGCCCTCCGCGTCAGGGTCGGGCGGCCGCGGAAGGGCCTTCCGCGTTTGAGCCGGGCGGCGGCAGAGCATGCCTTCCGCGTCCGGGTCCGCGGCTGCGACGTTCCTCGTGAGCACCGGGATGCACCGCCCTACTCGAATCCGGGTGTCTCCCGGGTACGAGCCTGATGCCGACGGGCCTTGAGCCGGTTCCCGCAGGTCTTCATCGAGCACCACCGCGCGGTGTTGGCGCGGCTGCGGTCCAGGAGGAAGAGACGGCATTCGGGGTTCTCGCACGGCCGCAGCCGGCCGGGTATGCGCTCGCTGACGTCCGCCCACGCGAGGACGAGTTCCGCGGCGAGTCTGCGTTCCGGCGGCGCCTCCAGATGCCACTCGATGCCCGACGCGCTGGGCTGGGGAACCTTGTGAACGCCTGCGAGGAGCTCGCTCAGCCGGGTCTCCACCGCCGTGGCCGAGGCCACCGCCTGAAGCGCGTCCCTGGCGGTACGCAGCCACCGGCGCTCCTCGTCCCCGCCGAGCCCCCCGTGCTGCCGCGCCCACCTGTCCAGTTCCTGGTCGGCGCGCCACAGGTCCTGGCGTCGGCCGTCCACGACAGGGGTGCTGTTCAGCGCCTGCATCAGGGCCTGGTCGTCCAGCACGGGTCCCACCTCACCAACTAACTCCATTGAGACGTTTGACAGGTTACCCCAAACACGGTCTACTGGACGCCGAGAGGTAACCGTCATGAACCGTCGAAGGGGTTAGCCATGGTCGAGATCCGCCATCAGTACGCGACAGTGCGGGGACATCGCGTCTTCTACCGCGAGGCGGGCCCCCGCGAGGCCCCCACCCTCGTGCTGCTGCATGGATTCCCCACCAGTTCGCGCATGTTCCGCCACCTCGTTCCGGCGCTGGCCGACCGATTCCATGTCATCGCCCCCGACCATCTCGGCTTCGGCAACTCCGACGCCCCGCCCGTGGACGCGTTCACCTACACCTTCGACTCCCTGACCGACATCACCGAAGCCCTGCTGGACCAGCTGGGAGTCACCCGCTACGCCGTGTACGTGCAGGACTACGGCGCACCCATCGGCTGGCGGCTGGCCCTGCGCAACCCGGACGCGATCACCGCGGTGATCACACAGAACGGCAACGCGTACGAGGACGGTTTCGTCCCGGAGTTCTGGAAGCCCGTGCGGGCGTACTGGGACAGCCCGGGACCGGAGACCGAGCCGGCCGTGCGGGCCGCCCTCTCGCTCGACGCCATCCGCTGGCAGTACCTGCACGGAGTGGACCGGCCCGAGCTGGTCGATCCCGACACCTGGGCCGCCGACCACCGCGAGGTCAACCGTCCGGGGAACGACCTCGTCCAGCTCGCGCTGTTCGCCGACTACGCCGGCAACCCGCCGCTCTACCCTCAGCTGCACGCCTACTTCCGGGAACGACAGGTCCCCCTCCTCGCCGTCTGGGGCGCGGGTGACGAGATCTTCGGCCCGGACGGAGCGCGCGCCTTCGCCCGTGACCTGCCGGACGCGGAGATCCATCTGATACCGGGCGGCGGCCACTTCCTGCTCGAAAGCCACCTGGACACCGTGGCCGGGTACATCCGAGGGTTCCTCACCGCCACCGCCTGAGGGCGACCGTGGACCGGGATTCTCAGATGGAGAACCGCTCCTTGCGCAGCAGCGGACGCACCCGGGTGTTGAAGCCCGCCGTGCGGAACGGCGTCTGGAGCAGGCCGGGACGCAGGTGCTGGGCGATGGCCGCCGTGATCATGCCTTGGTCCAGGGCCAGTACGTGGTCGCTCACGCGGCCGGTCGTGACATCGACCGAGTCGCGGAAACCGTAGCGGTCGTCGTAGGCACCGAAGGCACGGTCCAGGGCGCGGAGGTTGGCGAGAGCCTCCGTAGGTGCCTGGGGCAGGGCGAGGAAGGAGGCGTGCGGGGTGACGACTCCCAGGGAGTTGTAGCCGTCCTCCTGCATACCGATGGCGTCGACGCCGTACTCCCGGTAGCCGCCGGCGGGTATGGAGGCCGGCGAGAAGCCCCAGTATCCCAAGTCCTCCTCGATAAGCCCGTGTTCGATATGGCTGCGGACGTACCGCCGGTGGGTGGCGCCCCAGGACCGCGGGGACCACTCGGACTCGGGCACGAACAGCGGGACCATCAGCGCCTCGAACATGGAACCGCCCCAGGTGGGGACGAGGTCCCGGCCGCGGTAGGTGTAGTGGCCCTCCCATACGCGTACGCCGTCGATCTCGACGTACTCGCCCCGCGGTTCCTGCTCCTGGCCCATGCCGGGCAGCAGGGTGCGGAACAGGTGCCAGTAGTGCTCGGTGGGCAGTGAACCGTCGGCGATCCCGAGGTAACTGGCCATCCGGGGTTCGGTGTTGAGGGCGCCGTAGTGGTGGCCCGTGGGTTCGCCCTTGCCCGGCTTGTCCGGCCAGAAACCGCCGCGCAGCTGGCCAGGCCCGGCGACGGGGTCGGCGGGGTCGTAGGGCGTGTAGTAGTACGACCAGTCGGCGTCGGCGAGGAGGGCGGCGACGCGGGGACGCAGCTCGGGGGCGGCGTCCGCGGCGATCCGCAGGCCGGTCACCAGCCAGGCGTTGTCGACACTGGAGAGGAACGGCCGGACCGGGTCGCCGGTCTCCGGCCAGGCCGTCAGCAGTGAACCGTCGTGCGCGTCGTACCAGTTGAACCAGAAGCCGTGGGCACGCTCCAGGCGTTCCACGGCGGCGATCGTGCGGGCCAGCCGGCGGTGCATGGTGGCCGCGGAGATGACGCCGAGTCCGGCGGCCGCGACGGTGGACCACAGGCCGCAGCCGATGTTGGTCGGTGAGGTCTGCGCGGAGGGCACCGGCGTACCGCCCCCACTGACGTCGATCTTGTCGGCGGCCAGGCCGAGTTCGGTCGTCATGGCCTCCATCGAGCGGTGGGTCGCGACGAACCAGTCGCGCAACAGGCGGCGTTCGGTGTCGGTCCGGCCGGCCGGGGCGGCGTGGGCCGTGCCGGTGAGGGACGCGGCGCACGTGGCGGCGGTGGTCGCTGCGGCGGTCAGAAAGGTACGACGATTCATGCGGCTCTGGCTCCTCTGCGGTGAGCAGGCAGGCGGAAGGGTGCGTGTCGTGGTGCTGAGCGGCGGTGCGAAGGCGAGGCCGTGGAATGACGGTCAGGCGATGGAGCGGAGGTGAGACGGGGTGGAACGGGGAAGGTGCGGGAGCCGGCCGGTGTCAGGTGCCGGCCGGCTCCCGGTCCGGGGGGTGCGGTCAGACCGTGGTGCGCGGCAGGGCGCGGTCGCGGCCCAGGCTGCCGAGCCATACGGCGGACGGCTTCGCCGTGCGCTCGAAGGTGTGCGGGTCCACGGCGATCAGCCCGAAGGTCGGCTTGAACGAGCCCCATTCGTAGTTGTCGAGGGCACTCCACGCAAGGTAGCCCTGCACGTTCAGGCCGTCCTCGATCGCGGCGGCGACCTCGCCGAGGGCGCCGGTGTAGTAGTCGACGCGACGGCTGTCGTCCGAGGCGGCGATGCCGTTCTCGGTGACGATGAGCGGGGTGCCGTCGCCGATGACCTCGGCGGTGTGGCGCAGGGCGTACCCGACGGCGGCCGGGTAGTACTCCCACTGCGTGAGGGTGCGCTCGACGTCGTCGGGCGCCGGGACGGGCCCGGTCTCGGCGATCTTCGTACGGGTGTAGGACTGCACGCCGATCCAGTCGTCGCCGCGGGCCGCCTCGATGAAGACGTCCTCGCGGGGGTGGCGGTAGTCGGCGGTGACCTGCTCGGCGCCGGGCAGGGCCTGGTAGACCTGGTTGGCGATGGTCCAGCCGACCTGGATGTCGGGGTGGCCCGCGCGGATGACCTTGACGGCCGCGTGGTGGGCGGCGATGACCGCGCGGGTGGTCTCCTCGTCCGGGGTGGGCAGACCGGCGGGCGGAAAGCCCTGGTTCCCCGTCTTGGCGAGACCCGCCATGACGGCGATCATGTTCGGCTCGTTGATGGTGCACACATGCCGGACGCCGTCGGCGATGACGGGCGCGCACTCCTCGACGTACCGCGCGAAGAGTTCGACCGCGCCGTCGGCGGTCCAGCCGCCGAAGTCCTCGAACCACTGCGGGACGGTGAAGTGGTGCAGGGTGACCATCGGGCGCAGCCCGCGGGCGAGGGCGCCTTCGACCATCCGGCGGTAGTGGGCGATCTCGGCGCGCGAGAAGGTGCCGCGGACCGGCTCGATACGGGCCCACTCGATGCTGAACCGGTAGTCGGTGAAGCCCAGTCCGGCGAGCAGGTCCATGTCCTGCTCCCAGCGGTGGTAGCTGTCGCAGGCGTCCAGGCTGGGCTCGGCGATCCCGGCCGCGGGGTCGTGCTCCTTGCGCCACCAGTCGCTGTTGACGTTGTTGCCCTCGATCTGGTGGGCGGCGGTGGAGGCGCCCCACAGGAAGCCGTCGGGGAAGCGGGTGGTGGAGTGCGTCATCGTCCGTTTCTGTCTTTCTGGAGTGGGGGTGGGAGTGCGCGTCGGCGCCGTGGTGCCACGGCCGACCGGCCCGGGGGTCGACGGAAGGACCGATCGACCGGCGGGTGCGGCAGGCCGGATCGGCACGGGGCCGAAGGGGCGGGGCGTGGCAGCCCGGCGGGGCTACCTCAGGCCCGCGGTCGCGATGCCCTGGGTGAAGTGCCGCTGCAGGACGGCGAAGACGGCCAGCACCGGCAGTACAACGAGGAGCGAGCCGGCCATCAGCATGCCGTTGCCGCCGCCGACCGTGCGGTTGGGATCGTTGGCGAAGGTCGCGAGCGCCACCGGCAGCGTGTACTTGCCCGGGTCGTTGGTGGCGATCAGGGGCCAGATGAAGTTGTTCCAGGAACCGAGGAAGGTGAAGATCGTCAGTGTCGCGAGGGCGGGCTTGACCAGCGGGATCACGATCCGCCAGAAGATGTACCACTCCCCCGCGCCGTCGAGACGGGCCGCCTCCAGCAGTTCGTCGGGCACGGACTGCATGAACTGCCGCATCAGGAACACCCCGAACGCACCGGCCGCGAAGGGCAGGACCAGCCCGGCGTACGTGTCGATGAGACCGAGGCCGTTCATCAGCACGTACAGCGGCAGGATCATGAGGTTGCCGGGGACCATCAGGGCGGCCAGCACGAGCGCGAAGACCTTGGATCGGCCGGTGAAGTCGAGCTTGGCCAGCGCGTAGCCGAGCATGGAGCAGAACAGCAGATTGCTGGCGGTCACCAGGACGGCCACGATCAGCGAGTTCAGGAAGTACTGCGGCATGTCGAGCTGGTCGAGCAGCGCCGTGAAGTTGTCCAGCGTCCAGCGGGAGGGGATCCACACGGGCGGGTTCGCCGTGAGGTCCTGCTTCGTCTTGAACGCGGACAGCGCCATCCACAGGAACGGGGCGGCCATCACCAGCAGGGCGACCGAGGCGATCACGTACAGCAGCGGGGTGCGTCCCCGGCCGGTGCGGCGGCGGGCCGGGTGGACCGGGGCCTCGGGGGTCTTCTCGACGGTCTCGGCGGTCATCGGGTGTTGTCCTTCAGCAGTCGGAGCTGGAGCACCGTGATGCCCATGATCACGACGAACAGGACGTACGCCATGGCGCTGGCATAGCCCATGTGGAAGAAGTTGAAGCCCTCGCGGTACATGTCGAGCGACACCGTCAGCGTGGAGTCGGACGGGCCGCCCTGGGTCATCACGAAGGGCTCCTCGAAGACGTTCAGGTAGCCGATGGTGGTGATGACCGTGGCGTACAGCAGGGTGGGCCGCAGCAGCGGGATGGTGATGCCGCGCAGTTCCTGCCAGGCTCCGGCGCCGTCGAGGCGGGCCGCCTCACGGACGTCCGTGGGGATCGCCTGGAGGCCGGCGATGCACAGCACCATGACGGTGCCCAGGTTGCGCCACACCGCCATGGCGATCAGGGACGGCATCGCCCAGGTCTCCGAGCCGAGGAAGTCCGGGGCGGTCATGCCCACCTCGGAGGCGAGGGAGGTGATCAGCCCGTCGGACGGGTCGAGCACGAAGCGCCAGACGACGGCCACGGCGACGATGGTCGTGACGACCGGCGCGTAGAAGCCGACGCGGAACAGGGTGCGGGCCCGGTGGATGCCGTTGTTCAGCAGGATCGCCGCGAGCAGTCCGAGGACGATGGTCGCGGGTACGCCGACGACCACGAAGTAGCCGGTGTTGAACAGGGCCTTGAGGAACTTGTCGTCCTGGAACAGCTGGGTGTAGTTGTCCAGGCCGACGAACTCCGCCTCCAGCGGCCGGGTGACGTTCCGGGCCCCGAAGTCGGTGAAGCTCATCAGGAACGTGGCGACGATCGGGAAGAGCATGAAGACGCCGAACAGCACCAGGAACGGTGTGGAGAACAGCCACCCGGTCAGGTTGTGCTTGCTGAGCGAGCGGTTGCCACGGCGCTTGCGGCCTGCCGTGCCGCCGCCGTGCGGGCTCTTGTCGACGGCCGCCTCCTGCGGGGCGGCCGGTCCTGTGGTGAGGGACATGAGGGGGACTTTCTCCTACGGCCTCCTGCTGCCTGCTACTGCACGAGGCCTTCGATCTCGGACTGGGCCTTGTCCAGCGCTTCCTTCGCGGAGGACTTGCCCTGGGTGACCGACTCGATGGCGGTGTCCACCTTGGAGGTGATCTCGGTCAGCTTGGGCTGGGAGGGGGTGGCGCGGGCGGTGTCCATCTGCTGCCGCCACACCTGCATGGTCGGGTCGTCGGCGAGGTCGCCGGTCGTCCAGGCCTCGGTGTTGGCGGGCAGGTCGTTGGTCCGCTCGAACCAGTCGGTCTGGCCCTTCGCGCCGGTGAGGTAGGCGACCAGTTCCTTGGCGGCTGCCTTGTGGTCGCTGTCCGCGGAGATGGCCAGGCTGGAACCGCCGGCCATGGACACGGACGCCACGTCCGCGGGTACGGGGGCGACGCTCCACTTGTCCTTGAGGTCGGGGTAGTTCTCGTCGATGAGGTTCGTGAGCCAGGGGCCGCCGAAGAACATGGGTACGGCGCCGGTGTTGAAGTCCTTGGTGACGTCGTAGCCGGGGCGTACGGACTTCTCGCTCAGGCCCTTGTCGAAGTAGCTGCCGTAGTTCTCCAGCGCCTTCACGGCCGCGGCGGAGTTCACGGCGGCCTTGCCGTCGTCGTCGATGATGGCGCCGCCGGCGGAGTACAGGAACTGGTAGAAGCTCTGCACGGTGTCGAGGCCGCCCGGCTGGATGGACAGGCCCCACTTGGTGCCGGCCTTCTCCTGGTACGCCTCGGCTGCGCTCTGCAGGTCGGCCATGGTCGCCGGGGCCTTCTCGATGCCGGCCTTCTTGGCGAGGTCGGTGCGGTAGAAGAGCACGCGCGTGTCGACGTACCAGGGGGCGCCGTAGGTCTTGCCGTCGTAGGAGCCCTGCTGCCATGCGGCGGGGAAGTAGTCGGTCTCGTGGATGGTCTTGGCGTCGACCGGCTCCAGGACGCCCATGTCGGCGAACTCGCCCAGGTAGCTTCCGCCCATCTGCACCACGTCGGGGAGCTTCCCGGCGGCAGCGGCGGCGACCAGCTTCTGGTGGGCCACGTCCCAGCCGATCGGGGTGACCTTGACCGTGAGGTTGGAGTGGGTCTTCTCGTACTCCTTGGCCACGTCGCCGAGCTTCTCCCCCTCCGTGCCCATCGCCCATACGGTCAGGGTCTGCTTGGCGTCTGCTGCCACGCCCGCGCCACCCGAGCCGCCACAGGCGGTGAGGGTGAGCGCAGACGCCAGGGTGAGTGCGATCGACCCGGTTGCGGCGGCGCGGTTCATGGGCGGCTCCTCCTTGAGCTCTACGACTGGCGTCCGTGAGCGACGTTCGCGACTTACGTTCACGGCTGCCGTTGTGATGTATGCGCTGCCTGTAAGCGCATACATCACTCTGTGGCAGCGGTTCCTGGCCTGGCAAGAGGGGGCTTGGTCACACTCCCGTAACGGGCGGGACATTTGGTGGGCGGTTCGCGGTGTCCGGGCGTCCGAGGACGTTGGGGGACAGTCTGTGCGGGAGCAACGCAAAACGGATCATTGCATGGGTGGGCGCTCCACTGAGGGTGGGGCTGGGGGTGCGGGCGGTGGGCGGCGCTGTTGGGTTGCGCCGTTCCCCGCGCCCTTTCCGGGGCCCCGGCCCGATGTCGCGCGCCGGTCGACGTGGGCTGAGCGCGCCGTTCCCCGCGCCCCTTACGGGGCCCCGGCCCGCTGTCGAGTGCCGGTCGACGTGGGCCGGGCTCGCCGTTCCCCGCGCCCCTTCCGGGGCTTCGGCCTGTGGTTACAGTCGGGGGTGGCTTCTTTTCTGCATTCCTTTGGGTTTGATCCTGGGTGTGGGTACGGGCTTGAGGGGTTGTTGGCTGTGGGGGCGCCGGGTGGGCCGGTCGACTTCGGTGCCTTCTGGGAGGGGCGGCGGGACGCGGCGGCGCGGGTGGAACCGCGGTCGCTGCTCGGCGACGTCGTGGAGGAGCGCGACGGCTTCCGCGTGCACGAGGTCTCCTACGACGCGCTCGGCGGCAGGTGTTCCGCTTTGCTGGCGCTACCGTGCGACAGGCCCGTACAGCATGGTTTCGTCATCGGGCACGGCTACGGCGGACGCCAGGACGCCGGCGCCGACCTCCCGCTGCCGCTGCCCCGGTCCGCGGCGATCCTGCCGGTCGCGCCCGGCCTTCCCGCTCTCGGTCTGCGGCCAGGGGTGCCCTCGGACCCGGACGGACACGTGCTGCACGGCATCGGCTCGCGGGACACCTATCTCATCGGCGACTGCGTCGCGGCGCTGTGGGGCGCCGCCTCGGCCCTGCTGGAACTGGTTCCCTCACCGGCCCTGGACGGCAGACGCCTGGGATACCTCGGCGAGAGCTTCGGCGGCGGGATCGGTGCGCTGGCGCTGCCCTGGGACGACCGGTTCGCCGCTGCCGCGCTGACCGTGCCGACCTTCGGGCACCACCCCCTGCGGTGCACCCTCCCCTGCATCGGCAGCGGCGAGTCCGTGCGCACCCATGTGGCCGGGCATCCGGAAGCCCTCGGTGTCCTCGCCTACTTCGACGCGGCGACAGCGGCGGCACACCTGCGCATCCCGGTGCTGTCCGCCTGCGCCCTGTTGGACCCGGCTGTGCCGCCGCCGGGCCAGTTCGCCGTGCACAACGCGCTCGCCGGTCCACGCCGGCTGGAGGTGCTGGACGCCGGGCACTTCGCCTACCCGGGCGAGACGGACCAGCGCCGACAACTGGCCCAGGCGACCTCAGAGTTCTTCGGATCGTGGATGCGCTGAGGACGGGTTCCAGGCGACCGGTCGGCCGGAAACCGCTGACGCGCCGAGTCGTGCACACTTCCCTCATGACAACGATCTCGACGCTCGACGGCCGACAGCTCGACCTGGCCGTGAGCGGGCCCGCGGACGGAGTTCCGCTGCTCTTCCACCACGGCACCCCCGGCAGCGTACGGCCGTTCCGATCCATGGAACGCGCCGCTCACGCACGCGGGCTGCGGTTCGTGACCTTTTCGCGTGCCGGGTACGGCGCGTCCACGCGCGCACCGGGACGCGACGTCGTGGACGTGGTCCCGGACGTACGGGCCGTGCTCGACCACCTCGGTGCGCCGCGTTGTCTGGTCAGCGGCTGGTCGGGCGGCGGGCCGCACGCCCTGGCCACGGCGGCACGGCTGGCCGACCGGGTGGCAGGGGTCCTGGTCATCGCCGGGGTCGCGCCGTACGGCTTGCCGGAGGTGGACTTCCTCGCCGGCATGGGCGAGGGGAACATCGAGGAGTTCGGGCTGACCGTACGCGGGGAGGCCGCGCTGCGCCCCTACTTGGAGAAGGAGGCGGCCGGACTGCGCGACACCGACGCGGCAGGGCTGATCGACGGCATGCGGAGCATACTGTCCCCGGTCGACCGGGCCGCGCTGACGGAGGAACTCGGCGAGGATCTGGCCGCGAACTTCGCGGAGCGGCTGCGGCTCGGCGTGGACGGCTGGCTCGACGACGACCTCGCGTTCACCAGGCCCTGGGGGTTCTCGCTGGAGGAGATCACGGTGCCCGCCTTCGTCTGGCAGGGTCGCGAGGACCTGATGGTGCCGTTCGCCCACGGGCAGTGGCTCGCCGCGAACCTCCCTGGGGTTGTGGCCCATCTCGAAGAGGGCGAGGGCCACCTCTCGGTGGCCGTGGGCGCCGCCGACCGCATGCTGGACGAACTGATCCAGGTGCTCTGAAATTCGGCTCCGGGACCTGTGCCGGAACTCGGCTCCGCGCCCCGCGCCGGAACCCGGCCCGGATCAGGGGTTCCAGAACACCTCGGTGAACGTACGGTCGAAGCGCCGCGCCGCCAGGTCCGTCCGCTGGATCACCCAGTGGACGGACGAACTCTCCCAGCCCTGTACGTCGATGCCCGCCTGCCAGTCGGCCAGCAGCACCCAATCCGCGACATCGTCCGAGACCGGTCCGTCCCAGCGGCCCGCTCGCGCCGCCCGTACCACCCTGGACACGGCACGGGCGACCGGGTCGGTGTGGACGACCTCCTCGTTGGCGTATCCCCCGATCTGCAGCGGCCCTTCGGGGGCGACGGCCTCTCGGGTGTGCTCCCAGGCCGCGACGAGTTCCTCCGAGCGCGGATGTCCGGGAAGCGGTCCGCTCCCCGGCTTCTCCCGGAGGTCGACGGCGTGGTGGTACGGCAGCGACACATCGGCCGTCGCCCGCAGCGGACCCTGCGGGAACTCCTCGAACATCGCCTCGTAGTCGTCGAAGTCGTAGGGGTTCCAGGCGTGGCCGTCCCGTTCCACCACGGCCGTGCCGACGGGGACGTACACCGCGCTGCCCATGCTCTCGTGGTCGTCCGCCGTCTCGGGGAAGGCGAACAGCAACAGGTGGCCGTCGGGAGGCAGCGGGAGGTCCGTCGCGTCGGCGGGCAGGGCCGCGAGGTCGAGGGAGGCGACGAAGGGGTGCTCGGGATCCGGTATGTCGGCCGGAAGCAGCAGCGGACCGCCGAACCGGCCCACGACCGGGCCTTCCCCGCTACCGTCCCGCGTCAGCGTCGCGCACGGGCGGGCGTTGGCCATCCATCGCTCGACGTCGTCGGCCGGGACGCCGCGCGCGATCGCCTCGTCACGGAACGGCCGTAACCGGTCCCGCGTCCCGGAAGCCCTGTCGGAAGCCATGCCAGAAGTCATGGTCGAACCGTAGTGGGAGGCTCTGACACCCGGGCCCCGGCACCGGGCCGTGGCCGGCCGGGCGCCCGTCAGCCGACCGTCGGCAGGACCGTCGTCTCCTCACAGCCGCAGCTCGCCCGGCGGGCCACGCTGACCGGCAGCATCAGGGAGACGGGCTCCTGCGGAGGCTGTCCGCCCAGCCGTCGTACGAGCAGGTCGACGGCCTCCTCCCCCATGCGCACCATGGGCTGACGCACGGTGGTCAGCGCGGGACGCACCATGCGGCTCAGCGGGATGCCGTCGAAGCCGGTCACCACGACGTCGTCGGGTACGCGCAGGCCACGGCGTTCGAGCGCCTGGAGCGCGCCCACCGCCATCTGGTCGTTGGCGAACACGAACGCCTCAGGGCGGTCGCCGCCTCCCTCGCACAGCAGGCGGGCGGCTCGGGCGCCCTCGGCCTGGGTCATCATCGGCATACGCAGGGCCGGTGCGGCGGCGGCCTCGACGCCCGCCTCGGCACAGGCCCGGCGGAAGCCCCGGAACCGCGCCTCGACATCCGGTGAGTCCTCCCCGAATCCGACGTAGGCGAGGCGGCGCAGCCCGTGGTCGTGGACCAGGTGCCGGGTCAGCTCGTACTGGCCGTCCTCGTTGGCGACCTCGACATGGTCGAGGTGGTCCAGGGAGGGGTCCTGGGCGCGGGGGCCAGCCAGCATCACCACCGGTCGGCGCCGGGAGATCGCTTCCAGTTCCTCCGTCGGCACCGTGCGGGCCAGCACGGCGAAGCCGTCCACCCGGCCGGCGACCTGGGCCACCAGGCTCTCCGGGCCCCCTGCCAGGGAGGCCGCGATCAGCAGCGCGTACCCGTGCCGGCGGGCCGCGCGTTCCATGCCCCGGATGATCTGGTCCGAGTAGAGCATCGCGGCGTCGTCGTCCTCGGCGCCGACCGTGTCGGGGTCGGAGTAGTCCGGGAAGCACAGGCCGAGGACACCGGTGGAACGGCTGGCGAGACCACGGGCGTTGCCGCTCGGCACGTATCCCAGCTCGCTCGCCGCCGCCAGGACGCGTTCGCGGGTGGCGGCGCGTACGGAGTCGGGGCTGCGGTACACCCTGGACACCGTGGCGATGGACACTCCGGAGCGTTCGGCCACGTCGTACACCGTGGGATTCGCGTTCACGATGCGGCGCCGTTCATGGGTCAGGCCCCCGTCTCTTGTGATGCATGCATGCGGATGAAAGCGCATTCACACTAGGGGCGTGCAGGTCCATGAAGCAACCGGAACGTCTCTGACCGGCCAAGTCCACGAACGAGTCCACGGTCGGGCCCGACCGGGCCCGGACCAGGCGCAGGGCCGGCCGCGAAGGCATGCTCACCTCCGCGCCGGCCGCGACAGCCGTGCGAACTCCGCCGTCACGTCCCCGACGCACAGGCACATATGGCCGAAGCCGTGCGCGCCCGCCGCGTCGACGGCGTTGCCCGGTGCCGGGCCCGGGCGGGCCGAGGGCCGGTGAGGCAGTTCGATGACACCTGCACGCTGCCGCTCACCGGCCGCGCCTGCGTCCATCGCGTCATCACCGATCCGGGTGTCTTCGCCAGCACGGCGGCCGGGCTGAGCACCGTGGAGCGGGCGCCCGCCGTGACGGCGGCACAGGTCGCGGCGCGTACGGGGGCGCCGGTACGGGGCTGACCCGACCCGGCGAGCGGATGCGGCGAGCGGATGCGGCGACCGGATGCAGCTGATCGCATGCGCCCCGGCGGTAACATCCGCCAGCATGGACGCGCTCAGCAAGGTGACACGGGAAGCCCGCACATGACCCACCGCGTCACTTTCGTCTCGCCCGCGATGAGTTCGTCGCTGCGTCGGGCGCGCTTCGACGACGGAAGTCCGCTCGACGCCGGCGGGGAGGCGCGGGCCCGTGCCGCCGTCGGATCCCTGCCGTCGGCGGCACGCACCCTGGCCTCTCCCTCGGTGCGCTGCAGGGAGACGGCCGCCGCGCTCGGTCTGGACGCCGTGCGGACAAGGGAGTTGGCGGGCCTGGACGTGGGACGCTGGCGCGGCCGTACGCTCGCCGACGTCGGCGCGGACGAACCGCAGGCCGTGGCCCGTTGGCTCGCCGATCCCGCCTCCGCGCCGCACGGCGGGGAGTCCGTGGCGGACTTCTGCGGCCGGGTGGCGCGCTGGCTGGAGTCCTCCCCCGACATGGACGGCCGTACGCTCGCCGTGGTCGAACCGGACGTCGTACGGGCCGCGGTTACGCATGTGCTGGCGGCGCCGGCCGCGGCCTTCTGGCGGATCGATGTGCCCCCGCTGACGTCCACCACGATCAGTGGACGCGGCGGCCGGTGGAACCTGCGGCTCGGGCAGCCGCTGGACGCCGCCGGAGCGGACGCGGACCGGTGAGCCGGCCCGGCCGGTCAGTGCGGGGCGGGTGCCGCCGTACTCGCCGTCGGTGCCGTGGCGGGTTTCGGGTGGAGCAGCCGTTCGGCCAGTTCGCCGAAGACGAGCCCGAAGCCTGACCAGAGCGTGATCTGCAGGGCGAGGGCGGAGAGCCTGAACCGCCAGAGCAGGGCGGCCGGGAAGTCGCCGGGAACCTCGTTGACGGCGGGCAGGAACGCGTACGCCAGTCCGATCAGGACGACGAAGCCGACAACGGCGGCGACTGTGGCGTACCAGGTGCCCAGTTTCGGTGCGAGCCGCTTGCCGACGATCACCGCGGCGACCGCGAGGAGCACGCCCAGCACCATCATGAGCAGGTACAGGGTGGTCCGCTTGCCGATGGTGTCGGGGTCGCCGACCGCGGGCGGGTTGGCCGGGTACTTGAGGAACGGCACGACGTACACGGCGAGCAGTGCGGCCCCCGAGAGCAGCAGTGCCGTGGCCCGGGCGCCGAAACGGCCGACGCGGCCGAGGGCGAAGCAGTAGGCGAGGGCGGTGATGCCGCCGAACGCCACCCCGTAGATCAGGACGCCGGTGGCGAGGCCGGCGGTCGACTGCAGGCTGCGGGAGACGAGTTCGACCTCGTGCTCGTGCCCGGCGGCATGAGACTCCTCGAAGCCGATGGCGCTGTCGACGTTCGGTTCGCCGAGGAAGTAGGCGACGACCAGGGCGAGCACGCCGGCGGCCAGACCGGCGAGCATGCCCCGCACGAGCAGGTTTCTTACCGTTGCGGAGTTCATGGGTGTGCGGGGCCCCTCGTCAGTGGCAGGGGAAGCCGAGCAGATGACGTGCGTCGTGCACCCATTCATGGACGTTCTCGCCGGAGACGACGGAGGTGGCGCCCTGCTCGGCGCCGACGAAGTACAGCAGGACCAGCATCAGGACGCCGACGAAGACCGCCCAGGGAGCGATGTCCTTCAGCGGCAGCTTGGCGGGCACGACGGGGGTGGTGCTCGGCGGGGCGGCATGCTGCGCCATGACGGGGCCTCCTCTGGGAACTCGCGTCCCATCTCGGTGGTGCACAGGACGACGGCCCCGGGTCTGACTCACGGTGCGCTCCCCTCGGGGGAGTCACACCGTTCACAGTGGCGCGACCGTGCCGGTTTCCCACCGGCTTCCGTGCTGCCGTCGTCGGTCTCGAAGTGACGCTACCGCTCGACGGGTGCATGCCCAAGCCCAGCGGCCGACAAGAACCCACTCACACCTGACGCTTACCTGTCAGAGCCCCAGCTCCAACTCCGGCCCGCGCTCCCCCAACGGCCCGAAGAAGCGTTCCACGGCGCTGTCGTCGACCTCGGCGAGGGACGCTGGTGACCAGCGGGGGGTGCGGTCCTTGTCGATGACCTGGGCGCGGATGCCCTCGACCAGGTCGGGGGTGGTCAGGGCCGCGCAGGACACGCGGTACTCCTGTTCCAGGACGCGCTCCAGCGAATCGAGGCGCCCGGCGCGGCGTACGGCGGCCAGGGTGACCTTCAGCGCGGTGGGCGACTTGGCGAGCAGGGTCTCCGCGGTCTCCTTCGCCGCCGGATCGCCGTGGTCGAGAAGCCGCCGGACGATCTCCTCGACCGAGTCGGCGGCGAAGCAGGAGTCGGTCCACTCCCGCTGCCCGGCCAGCTCCCCCTCCGGCGCGGGCCGCGCATGCCGGTCCAGCGCTTCCCGCACGGGCAGTTCCGCAAGGTCGTCGATGAGGTGCGGGAGCAAGCCGGACGGTACGTAGTGGTCGGCGAGCCCGCACAGCACGGCGTCCCCGGCGCCGACCGCCGCGCCCGTCAGCGCGAGCCGGGTGCCCAGTTCGCCCGGGGCGCGGGAGAGCAGGTACGTGCCGCCGACGTCGGGCACGAAGCCGATGCCGGTCTCGGGCATGGCGATCCTCGACCGTTCGGTGACGATCCGGACACCACCGTGCGCGGAGATGCCGACGCCGCCGCCCATGACGATGCCGTCCATGACAGCCACGTACGGCTTGGGCCAGCGGGCGATACGGGCGTTGAGGCGGTACTCGTCGCGCCAGAACGCGGCCGCGGCGGTGCCGTCCCCGTCGCGGGCGTCGTCGTGAATGGCACGGATGTCGCCGCCCGCGCACAGGCCGCGTTCCCCCGCCCCGGTGATGACGACCGTCTCCACGGCGCGGTCGTGCTCCCACGCGGTCAGTGCCTCGTCGACGCGCCGCACCATGGCGTGGTCGAGGGCGTTGATGGCTCTCGGGCGGTTGAGGGTGATGTGGCCGGCCCGGCCGGCCGTGTGCAGCAGGACGGACTCTTCGTTGCCGGTCATCCGCGTACCTCCGTCAGACCGCGGGCCACGATGACACGCACGGGTTCGTTGGTTCCTTCCGGGAGGCGAGGGGCGCACAGGCTGTGCGCGATCGCCATGAGCGATCTTCTCAATGCCGCGTGCGGCCGTGCGGTCCGGGGCAGCGCGACGGCCCCGGGACTCGTGGAGGAGTCCCGGGGC
>NZ_JBHWZP010000185.1:0-18752 GCF_042728395.1 Streptomyces sp. NPDC060205 | reverse complement strand
GTCCCGGGGCACCCGGCAGTCGCACTACGGTCTACGACGCGGCCGAGCGGAAGGTCCAGCTGCCGGAGCCGACCTCGTACACCGCCTCGTTCTCGCCCGTACGCACCAGGCGTGCCCCGGCAGGGGTCCGCGCCTTGGCGCCGGAGCCGAGCAGCGGCACACGCACCTCCGCCGTGCTCCCCGCGGGCACGTCCACGGTGAGCCGGAACCGGTCGCCGTCCCGCTTCCACTCCGTCCGCGCGATCCCGTACGGGGTGCGGTACGAGCCGGTGGCCGAGGTCAGGTCGCCCTCGACGGCGGGGTCGATCAGCAGTTCGGAGTAGCCGACCGAGTCGGCGGTCTGGCCGATGCCCGCGACGCGGGTGGTGAACCAGGAGTCGATGGCGCCGAGCATGAAGTGGTTCTGCGACTGACCGGGTCCGCCGTCCCAGGACTCGCCGAGTGTGGTGTTGCCGGCGCGCACCTGGTAGCCGTAGCTCGGGCTGGTCGTCTGGGTGGCGATCTCGTGCACGATGTCGTCGCGTCCGTTGGTGGACAGGACGCGGAACGCGGCGGGCAGGGATATCTCGCCGAGTGTCAGGTGGTGGCCCGCGGCCTCGACGGCACCGGTGAAGTGGCCGAGCAGCCGGTCCTTCTCCCCCGCCGGGTACGCGCCCATGTCGAGGGCGAGGGCTTCGGCGCCCTGGCCTCCGCCGCCGAAGGTGCCGGTGGCGGGGTCGTAGTACTTCGCGGCCAGGGCTGCGGCACTCGCGTCGGCCTTCGCCCGGTAGGTGTCGGCCGCGTCCTGGTCGCCGAGGACGGCCGCCGTACCGCTGAGCGCGTCGAGCACGCGCCAGTAGCCGTAGGTGCCCGCGACCGCGCGCGGGAAGGTGCGGTCCGGGGTGAACCAGTCGCCGAGACCGTAGTCGAGGATGCCGCCGGAGACCTGCGTCTGAAGGAAGTCCGCGTACTGCCGCATGCGCGGGTAGTACGTGGCCATCGTGTCGCGGTCCCCGTAGGTCGTGTAGAGCTGCCAGGGGACGAGGACGAACGCGCCGCCCCAGTTGGAGTCGTTGCGGTAGGCGCCGGGCAGGTTCGTGTACTCGGGCACGGTGCTGGGGATCAGTCCGTCCGTGGTCTGCGCGTCGGCCATGTCCCGCACGATCTTGCGCAGGTAGGAGCGCATGTCGTAGTTGCCCGCGAGTGCCGGGAACACGAGCTGGTTCTGCTCCAGCCAGCCCAGTTTCTCCCGGCTGGGGCAGTCGGTGAGGACACTCATCATGTTGCCCTCGACGGCCCGCCGGATCAGTGAGTGGATGTCGTTGACGAGCGGGTCGGAGCTGCTGAAGTTCCCGGCCGAGGTGTTGTCGGTGCGCAGCGCCTTGCCGCGGACGGTCACGGTCGCGCCCTCGGGGACGCCTCTGAGCTCCAGGTAGCGGAAGCCGTGGTAGCTGAAGCGCGGGTGCCAGGTCTCGGTGCGGGCGCCCCGGGTGGTGTAGCTGTCCCACAGGGGTGAGCCCACGTTGCTGATGGACTGGAACGCGTGCCCGTCCTTGAGGCTTTCGGCCGGGTAGACGCGGACGGCCGTGCCCGTGGGCGCGCTGACGGTGATCTCGGGCCAGCCGGCGATGTTGCGGCCCAGGTCGAACACCCGGCTGTCGGCGGCGCCTTCGACCTCCTTGCCCTTGAGGGTCTCGACGACTCTGATGGGTTCGGTCTCGCGGGCGCTGAGCACGGCGGGTTTCTCGGCCGTGCCGGGACCGGCCACGGTGACGGCCCTGTCCCAGCCGCGCCTGTCGCCGCTCGGCTCGTCCCAGTGGGCGCTCTCGCGGCGGGCGTCGTAGTCCTCGCCGCCGTACCAGTTGGAGGAGGTGGTGGGTCCGAGGGTGGTCCGCCAGTCGTCGCCGCTGGTGACGGTACGGACGCTGCCGTCGGCCAGGGTCACCTCAAGGCGGGCGATCAGCTTGGGGTCGCTGAGGTTGCCGTACAGCTTGCGGTAGCGGTCGGCGGTGCTGACGACGTTGGACATGCCGTTGCCGAGGGCCACACCGAGGGTGTTGGCGCCGGCTCTGAGGCGGTCGGTGACGTCGTAGGTGGCGTACTGGACGCGTTCCGCGTAGTCGGTGTTGGCGGGTTCCAGGACGGCGTCGCCCACCGGCTCGCCGTTGAGGGTCGCGTCGTAGATGCCCAGTCCCCCGATGTACAGCCGGGCGCTGCGCACCTTCTTGGTGAGCTTGAAGTCGTCGGTGAGCAGGGGCAGTCCGGCCGGGAGGTAGGGCTCGGGAGCCTTCTGCCCGGCCACGTCGGCGAGTGCGGTGAACGGCCCTGTGGCGCTGTCGCCGCTCGAAAGGGCGTAGTCCACGGGAAAGTTGGGGACGCGGCCGTCCGCGGTGAGGACGTCGGCGCGCGGATACAGGGCCACCTCGTCGAAGGTCTTCGCCGACTTGAGGTCGAGGGTGAGGACCACGGGTGTGCCGGAGACGTCGGCGCCGGTGTGGGCGGCGCTCGCGTAGCCGGCGGCCGTCTGCAGGGCGCTGTTGGGCAGACCGTCGACGGCGAGGGCGGGTTCCCAGGTCTTGCGCAGGGTGTTGGTCTCGGAGGCGGTCACCGCGGCGCCGCGGGCGAGGCCGGTGGCGGAGGTGGCGGAGTCACGTACGTCGATCTCGCCGAGCTGGAGGCGCCAGGTGCGCTCGGGGAAGGCTTCTTCCAGGGGCAGCCCCAGCTTGCTGACGTCCAGCCGTAGGTAACGGGCCGTGGTGCGGGGGACCTTGACGACGACGGGCTCGACCGTGCGCTCGCTCAGCCGCCAGTCCGGGTGCGTGATCCACCGGGCGTCGCCGTCGGTGGTCCAGTCCGACTGCCGGGTCAGGCCCGTCTCGAAGACGGCGGTGTCGCTCCAGCCGGAGTCGCGCGACCCGTGCGACGACCAGAGCATGACCCTCCAGTAGACGCGGTCGCGGGAGCCCAGTTCCTTCCCCGCGTACGTGGTCTCGGGCACCGTCGAGCGGACCTTGCCCGAGTCCCACAGGTCGGGCCGGCCGCGGCGCAGCAGGTCCGGGGAGCTGGCCGCCTGGACGCGGTAGGCGGCCTGGCGGGTGTTCGTGGCGCGGGCCTGGGTCTCCCAGCTGAGGTCGGGCGTGGTGTCGTCGATGCCCAGGGCCCGGCTCAGGTGCTGGGTGCGCAGCCGGTCCGGGGTGATGGTGGCGCTGTTTCCGGCGGTGGTGGCGTCGGCGGTGACGGCGCCGGCCAGCAGGGTCGCGAACGCGGTCAGTCCGGCGAGGAGTACGGGGAGGGGCCGCCGGTGTCCGCTGCGGGGACGCGGTCGCGAACGGGGTCTGGGCATGAGGGCTCCATGAAGTGCGTGCGGGAGAGGTGCGTGCGGGAGAGGCGTGTGAGGGGTCAGTCGCGGGTGAGGTCGACGGTGAGACGGCGTCGGAAGCGCAGGGTCACCGGTCCGAGCAGGCCGGACGGCAGGGGCTTGTTGCGCTCGTTGGAGAGCGTGTTGGCGACGCGGACGGCGAGGGAGTTGCGGCCGGGCCTCACCAGCCGGGTGATGTCGACGGTCCACGGCGCCCACAGCAGCGGCGGGAGCGCGGTGCCGTTGAGGGTGACGGCCGCCACGTCACGGACGTCGCCGAGGTCGAGCAGGACGCGGCGCCCGTCGAGGAGCGCGCGCTCGACGTCGAGGTCCTTGGTGTAGGTGCCGCTGCCGGAGAAGAGCCGGTCGTGCTCGACCCAGCTGCCCAGGGGCCCGGTGACCGGTGTGGAGCCTTCGCGTTCCAGGGTGAGGGTCCAGTCGCCGGCCACGGTGACCGGGGTGAGCGGGTCGTCGGTGCGGGCCGTACCGCGGTAGGTGTGCGAGCCGTCGGTGCCGGTGAGCCGGTGGCTGCCGGGGGCCGAGGCCTCCACCGTCGCCCGCAGGCCCTTCCCGTGCCGCTCGACGGCGAGGACGGGCAGCGGCGAGGCCGTCAGGTGCGGCACCGCGCGTGCGTCGTGGCGTACGACGACGATCCGGGTCTGGTACGGCTCCAGGGTCAGGGGCAGCTGGATGCCGTTCTTGCCGATCCGGTGCACAGGCGCGGTGCCGGTGCCGCCCGTCGCGGGGTCCCACAGCTCGGGGACGCCGGTGGCCGGCAGGGTCGCGGTCGTCTCGACGTACGCGCCGCCCTCGTTGTTGACGATGAAGGCGGTGTCCTCGCCACGGTGGACCCGTAGGACGCGGACCGCGTCCTGGGGCGTCTCCAGTACGGCCGCGGCGACCCCTGCCTCGTGGGTCGCGGCGCGCAGGCCCTCCACATCGGCGACGCGCACGGCGTGCCCGCGGCCGACCGTCCGGCGGCCGGGAACCCGCTCGCCGAACAGGTCCGTCAGGGCGCGGGCGAGGGACCGGTCCTTGTGGTCCGCCTCCTCGGCGGGGAGGGTGCCGACGGCCACGACGGTGCCGCCGGCCCGCGCGAACTCGGCGAGGACGCGTACGGAGGCCACGTCCAGGGTGGGTGTCACGGGCACCACCACCAGGTCGTAGCGGGCCGCGCCCACGGTCAGCCGGCCGCCGCGGACGCCGGCGTGGGCGAGCAGGTCCGGGTCACCGCTGAGGGCGCCCTCGTGGACGAGGTCGAAGTCGACCTGGGCCCGCTCCAGCGCGTAGGCGGCGTCGGAAAGCGCGCCGTCGACCTCGCCCTGCCGTTCGGTGCCGGTCCACTGCTCGGCGGCGCGCTGCGGCTGCAGTACGGCGGTACGGGCACCGGACGTGCCGCGCCCGGCCTCCATCACGCGGCCGATCCACTCGGCGAGCGGCCGCATCGCCCACCACCAGGGGGCGCGCGGTCCGAACGGCGGCGGGAAGTACACGCGGACCTCGTCGGTCCACAGGGCGTGCAGGACCGTCAGGTTGACGCCCCGGGCGGCCTGCGCGCCGACCGTGGTGTGCACGAACCCGGGGGTGACCTGCCAGCCCATGTTGCCGAACATCTCCAACAGGGCGCGCTCCCGTCCCATTTGATGCGCGACGGACACCGGATTGCGGGGAATCATGGTGGGCTCGCCGGCCACGTACTCGGCGGTGATGATGTCGCCACCGGGCACATGGGCCCACTGATTGACCTTGTGCAGGTCTCCGGTGGAGGGGATGCGCTTGGCCGGGGACGTCTCGTCGTAGAGCGGGTTGGTGATGAGGGCGACGTCGCGCTGCTCGTACCAGCGGGCCTGCTTCCGGAAGGCGCGGGCGAAGCGGTTGGACACGGCCTGCCAGTAACGGCCCCGGGCTGTTCGGCCGTCGCGGCCCAGGTCGTCGAAGGCGGCGGCGTAGGCCACGCCCGGCTCGACGCCGACGGCGCGCAGTGCCTTGTCGAGGGTGGGTGACCAGGGCAGGCGCTTGAAGTGGGCCTCGGCCGAGGCGAAGAACGGCTCATCGTCCCAGAAGCCCGGGATGACCGTACCGAAGTAGCGGCGGAAGCGGCGGTGGTACTCGCCCGGGACGATGTCGAGGAACAGTTCCACGGGCTCGTCGTCGAGCAGGTCGACGTAACTGCGGCTGTAGCCCTGGCTGTCGTCGACGAGCGGGGAGCCGCCGAACAGGTCGAGCTGCCAGCGGCCGGCCGGGACCTGCCAGGTGTGCGCGCCGCCCAGCCGGCCGGTCAGGTCGACGACTTCGCCGGCCTCGGTGGTGCCCACCGGGCGGGCCGCGGCGGCGACGGCGGTGGCGTCGGCGGCGAGGCGGGGCCGTTCGGGGAAGTCACCCGCGTCGGCCGGGTCGTCGAAGGCCGTGGTGTGCAGCGAGGTGCCGTCGGCGCCCGTGACCGTGAAGGTGTCCCACAGGGAGCGCTGGTCGGCGACGGCCCGTACGCCCGCCCCGCCGGTCGCGTACCGGTCGTCGGTGACCGTGCCCTTGTCCTTGCCGTCGAGGGTGACGGACAGGGTGCCCGCGCGGACGGTGACGGCCACCGTGTGGAACTTGGTCTTGTTGAAGCCGTCGGTGCGGGTGCTGCGCAGCAGTTCGGCCGGGTCCGTGCCGCGGGCGAGCCGCAGGACGGTGACGACTCCGGTCTGGTCGAAGGTGACGCCGTACCCGTCGAGTCCGTCGGCGGAGGCGCGGACGACGAGACCGGCCGCGGTGTGGTCTGCCTTGGCGCTGCCGGTGACGGTGTAGTCCGTCCAGCCGTCGCCGCCGCGCAGTACGGCGGCGCCGTCGAGCACGGCCGCGTCGGCGACCAGCTGTCCGGCCGCCACGCCCACCCCGCTGCTGTGGCGCAGGTCGACGGTGGTGGGCCCCTCGACGACGGTGGTCGAGCGCCAGAGTGCCTTCAGGCGCAGCTCGGGGCGTGGCTCATAGGTGCGGGAGCCGACCGTGCCGCCCTTGACGATGTATTCGCCCGCGCGGCCACTGGGGAAGTGGTCGTCGTTGAACAGCCATACGCGCATGCCGGTGCGTTCGGCGGTGCGCAGTACGTGTCCGACGATGTCGAACCATTCCTCGGTGAAGAACACCGGCTGCATCTCGGCGTTGTCGAACGGGAAGAGCACCACCTCGTACATGCCCTTGTCGCGCAGGTCGGCCATCTGCCGGTCCACGAGTTCGGGGGTGACGGGCCCGTTCCAGTACCAGTAGACGGTGGGTCTGCTGTCCCGCCGGGGGTCGGCGAAGTCCCGTACGGAGAAGCCGCGTTCGGCGCTTGCGGCCGTACCGGCGGCGCCCGTGGCCGCCTCTGCGGCGGCGAGGGCGGTATCGGGCAGGCCGACCGCGAGGACGGTGCCCGCGGCACCGGCCGCGGCCACGAAACGGCGTCTGGACAGGTCGTCGTGAGACATGTGGGACATGGGTGAACTCCTGCGTGAACGGCGGGCACCGGGGCGCCCGCCGGACGGAACGGTGTGCTGGGGGAATGCGGGGGATCGGGTCGATGCGGGGGCCGGTGCCCGGTGGAGCACCGGGGACGGCGGGTCAGCCGGCTGCCAGGCGCGCCACGCCGGACGCGCTCAGGGCCCGGTTGTGCAGACGGAAGTCACGGACCGCGCCGTGCAGATAGGGGTGCGTGGTGTTCTGGGAGCGGCCCAGGTAGTTGCGGGTGCTCGCGCCGAGCAGGAGCGGGCTCGCGACCATGGCGTCGTTGCGTCCCGCCTCGACACCGTCGAGGTAGAGGACACCTGTGCCGCCGCCGAGGGTGAGGGCCACGTGGACCCACTGGCCGACGGGGAGCGGTCCGCCCGCGTCGACGACGTCCTCCGACTCCATGCCGGCGATCTTCAGGGCGGCGCGGGCGCGCCGGGCTCCGGTGGTCGCCGCCAGGAACAGGTACGTGTCCTTGTGGTAGCCCAGGTCGAAGACGCGGGCGGAGGCCACGAGGGTGTCCACGCGGACCCGGACACTGACGGTCAGCTCGTCGAGTCCGCCGGGCAGTCCGGCCGGCAGGGCGACATGTGCGCCCTTCCCGTCCAGGGACACGGACCGCACACTGTCGGCCCCGGTCCAGGTGGCACCCGACGCGAGGGTCGCGTCGGCGAAGGTACGGGTGCGGTCGGCCGCAGAGGTGCCGGTCCCCTCGTCGAGGGGGTAGCGCGCGATGTCCCGTTCGCGTGCCGGTCGCGGCTGCACGGCCCAGTAGACGTTGTAGTGCTGGTGGTGCACCTCGTGGAACGGGCGCAGTGACACGTGCCGCCCGTCGGCGAGAGCGGTGAACGCCGTGCGACTGCCGGACACCGGACGCAGGGTCTCGGGCCGGATCGCGGGGAGCGTGGCCAGCGCGGTGTCGCCGTACTCCCCCGCGAGGACGAGGGGCCCGTACGAGACCGACTGCACCTGCGGGTTGTCGGGGGCGGCCTGCCAGACGGGCCGCCGGGGCAGCACGAGTTCCACGGTGTCCCCGGCACGCCAGTGCCGTTCCACTGCGGCGTACGTGCCCGGCTTCAGCCGGCCCGGGCAGGGCCGGCCGTTGACCTCAAGGCGGGGCTCCCGGCCGCTGTGCGCGACCCAGGCGGGGACGCGCAGCCGCAGTGTGAAGCGGGCGCTTCCCTCGGTGACGGTGAGACGGGTGCGGTCGGCCGTGGGGTAGTCGGTTCCCTGACGTACCGTCACACCTGCCGCACGCCAGCGCAGTTCGGAGGGTATGAAGAGGTTGACGTAGAGCGAGGGGCCGCGGAAGTCACGGTCACGGAAGTAGATGCTGTCGGCGAACTTGGTGTGGGTCTCAAGGCCCGAGCCGTGGTCGCAGGAGAAGTTGTCGTAGTCCCCGCTGTAACTGCCGGGCGCCGCACCGAGGCCGCCCTTGGGCTGCCGCTCCGAACCCGCCCACAGTCCGGTGTAGTACGTGACGAACCCGTGCTCCGAGTCGGGATCCTGCTCCCCGAGCATCTGGTTGTAGAGCGTCCACTCGTAGTGGTCCATGTACGCCGAGCGGGAGGGGCGGTGCAGGAACAGGTGCCGGCCGAGCTTGAGCATGTTGTAGCTGTTGCAGTTCTCGCAGGTCACCTCGGACAGGCGGCTGACGATCTCGCCGGGCGGCCCGAACAGCTCCTGGTTGGAGTTGCCTCCGATGGCGTACGAATGGTCCCGTACGACCGTCGTCCAGAAGTGGTCGGCGATGTCGAGGTAGCGCCTCTCCCCCGTGGCCTCGTAACTCGGGACCGCTCCCACGATCTTGGCGATCTCGGTGTTGGCGTGGCGGCCCGCGAGCTCGTCCCGGCCCGCGGCCAGCGGGGCGTACAGCTCCTCGTGGTCGAAGCGCCGGGCGGTCCGCAGATGCGCCGGGTCTCCCGTCACCAGGTGGAGGCGGGCGAGGACGTCGTTCATGCCGCCGAACTCGACCTTCAGTACCGTTTGCATCCGCTCGGCGGAGAGCGGCGCGGTGCGGGCGTCCACCCAGGCCGCCATCTCCAGCAGCACGGCCAACGCCTTTGCGTCACCGCCCAGTTCGTACTGGTCGAGCAGCCCTGCCATGATCTTGTGGAGGGTGTAGTACGGGGCCCAGGGCTTGCCTCCGGCCTCCAGCTGGTCGAAGACGGACTCGGGGAACGCGGACAGATATCCCGCGCGGTACCCGGCCGCCGGAGCCGCCCGCTGGCACTCGGCGAGCGCCGACACCAAGGAGCGGGCCTTGGCCGCGTAGGCGTCGTCGCCGGTGTTGGCGTACGCCTGGGCCAGTGCGCTGAGCAGATGTCCGGTGGTGTGGCCGCGCAGCTGGATGCCCGGCGCCTCCCAGCCGCCGCAGGGTTCGGCGGTGGAGGGCAGCCCCACGTTCAGCCGGAAGGTGTGCAGCAGTCGGTCGGTGTCGACGAAGAGCAGATAGGCGCAGGTGCGCCGCATGTTGGCGAGGAACGGACTCTCCAGCAGCCGGACGTCGGACAGCCGGAAGGCGGTGAGCGCCGAGCGCGGTCCGGGCGCAGCGGCCGCGGCTTCCTGCGGGGCGAGGGCGGCGAGGGAGGTGGCCGCGGCCGCCGCGGACGCGGCGGCCAGGATGTGGCGGCGGGACGGGCGAGGCATGTCGTGCGGTGCGGGCAAGACGCCGTGCTCCTTCCGGGCAGGGGAGGTACCGGACGCAAAGCGGAGGTGGCGAACCGAGAAACTTGAATCGTTTTACTTCGTCCGCGGGAGACGGTAAGTGTGCACACCACGAGCGTCAAGAGTTCGCGCACGGAGGGATGTTGTCGACACAGCACCCGCAGTTTTGAAACGTTCAAAGTGATCAAGGAAGCTTTGTGGGCGGGCGTGCCCAATTCCCGGGACGGCGTGATCACCACGCGGCACAATGGCGGGGACGACGGTTGGTGCCGCCACAGCGGCCGCAGACGCCCAGGACGGGCGCGGGGAGTCCGCGTGTGTCCGGGAGAGGAAAGACATGAGTGAGAACCAGACCCCGTCCAGCGGTTCCGGGAGGCTCAACACCGGGGTGGCGCACAACGCCCGGGTCTGGAACTACTGGATCGGCGGCAAGGACAACTACGAGGTCGACCAGGCCGTCGGCGACCAGGTCGCCGGAATGTTCCCGGTGATCCGCGACGTGGCCCGCGCCGACCGGGAGTTCCTCGGGCGTGCGGTCCGCCATCTGGTCGAGGAGCGCGGGGTACGGCAGTTCCTGGACATCGGCACCGGACTGCCGACCCTGGACAACACGCACGAGATAGCTCAGCGGTCCGCACCGGACGCGCGCATCGTGTACGTCGACAACGACCCCATCGTGCTCGCCCACGCGCGGACCCTGCTGACCAGCACGCGCGAGGGCGCCACCGACTACATCGACGCCGACGTCCACCACCCCGAGGGCATCATCGAGCGCGCCTCGGCGACCCTGGACCTCGACCGGCCCGTCGCGGTGATGATGCTGGGCATCCTCAACTTCGTCCTCGACACCCACAAGGCCCAGGACATCGTGCGCCAGGTCCTGGCGGCGGTCCCGTCCGGCAGCTTCCTGGTGCTCACCCATCCCACCACCGACGCCGACCTCGGCGGCGAGGGCAACGTGGCGGCGATGGAGTTCTGGAACGAGAACGCCACCCCGCCGATCACCGCCCGCACCCGCGCGGAGGTCACCGCCTTCTTCGACGGACTGGAGTTCCTCGAACCGGGCCTGGTCTCCTGCACCCACTGGCACCCCGGCACCGGCTCCCCCGTGACGGTTCCGCAGTTCGGCGCGGTGGCCGTGAAGCCCTGACGGACAGGGGCCCGCGCGAGGCGGAGGCGGCACCGAAGTGCGGCAGCGTCGAGTGGCGGGGGTGAACGCGGGGCACGAGGATGCAGTCGCGGGGGATCCTCACCCTGCGCGCCCGCCCAGATGGAGGAGTGCACATGTCCAAGCCGCCGCTTCCGCCCGAGGCCGTCGAACTGCTGAGCCGCCCGAACGCGGCCGTCATCGCCACGGTGCGCTCGGACGGCGCGCCCGTGTCCACGCCCACCTGGTACCTGTGGGAGGACGACCGCGCGCTCATCAACATGGACCTGGGCCGGGTGCGTCTGAAACACCTGCGCCGCGACCCCCGGGTCACGCTCACCGTCCTCGACGGGGACGACTGGTACACCCATGTCACCCTCCTGGGCCACGTGACGGACATGAAGGACGACGAGGGCCTGGTCGACATCGACCGCATCTCCCGGCACTACACCGGTGAGGCCTATCCGGAACGCGGCCGCGACCGGGTCAGCGCCTACATCGAGGTCGACCGGTGGCACGGCTGGGGCGCCCTGAAGGACAACGACCAGGCCTAGGGCCTGTCTGACAATTCCCGTCTGACAGGCCCTAGCCGCAGCAGCCGGAGCGGCCGGCGAAAGTGAGCGGTCAGTAGAAGTGGCGGACGAACACGTCCGACGTGCCGTTGGTGTCGCCGGGCACGAGGTCGTCGGCCGAGGAGTGGAAGACCACGTCACGCCCGCCGGTGCTGACCGCGTCGGTGCCGGCCGAGGCGGGCTGCTCCGAGACGGTCTCGTCGGTGCCTGTCACCAGGTCGCGCAGCACCAGTGACGGGCCGTTCGTGTCCTGCGGGGCGTACAGCAGATAGCGGCCGGTGGGATCGATGGCCAGGCCCCGCACGTCCGGCACCAGTTGGTCGGTGCCCGAGGCCTCGTCCTGGACATGGGTGTCGGAACCCGAGAGGTACACGATCTTGCTGCCGTCCCTGCTGAGCTGGACGAGGGTCGCCTCCTCGGCAGGGCCCTCGATCGGGCCGGCGGAGGTGTCGTCGGTCCGGTCCCACACGAAGACGTCCTGCGCCTGACCGTCCTGGTAGGCGACGAATCGGCCGTCGCCGCTGATGGACGGCAGGGACGGGGCGGTGTGGTCGAACTCGAAGACGGTCCGCGTGGTGTTTGCGTGCCAGTCCTGCACCTCGATGCGCTGGCGGACCGCAGGTCGCCCGGAGGTGCCGACCTGCACGACGTAGCGGCCGTCCTCGCTCAGCGAGGGCTGGCTGCAGCTGAGGCCGGGGCAGTTGAGGCCGATCGTGCCCTGCGACTTCAGCTGGGACAGGAACGTTTTCGTGTCCCGCTGTATCAGCCCCCAGTGGGCGATGTACTCCCCGTCGCCGCTGATCACCGGCCGGCGCTGGATCGGGGGTGCACTGGTGCTCATCCGTAGGGTCGTGTTCGTGCGCCGGTCGCGGACGAACACGCTCTCATAGGTCATCGGGAAGCCGGTCGTGAGGTTCCGCGCCACCGACGAGAAGGCGATCCGCCGGCCGTCGGACGTGATCGTGCCGCCGACGGAAGCTCCGTCGCCCTGGGTGCCGTCGGAGGCGACACTGACCCGCTCGACTCCGGCTCCGAGCGCGCCGCTCGCGGACCCGGCCGAGGCGGCCGTCGGCAGCGCCGCCGTGACCGCGCAGACCGCGACCACCACGCTCACGGCGGCTCTCACACGTCCAGTGGTACCCCAGCCCGTACGCATCATCGGTTCCCCCCACAGTCGGCCCACCGTGTCCCCCGGCTCCCCGCCGGAGGTCCAGATGCATGCAACCGTGACGGAGCATTGGGGTCAATGCGTCACATGACGTAGTGAGGGGCTCCTTTTCGGTCATGTGGGAGCGGTGCCCTGTGGCTCGTTCTCAGGTGACGGCGGCCGGTTTCCGGGGCGGTGTCCAGCGCAGGTGGACGGCCTGTCCGGGGTCCTCGGCCCGCAGCAGGGACAGGCGCGGGCGGACGGCGTCGGTGCGCGCGCCGGGCGGCTTGCGGGCGCCGGCCCGGTACGGGAGCGGCCACTGGCCGGCGCTGTCCCGGTACTCCTGCTCGGCCGCCGCGTGCAGGGTCCAGTGCGGATCGTAGAGGTGGGTGCGGCCGAGGGCGCACAGGTCGGCGCGGCCGGCGAGGAGGATCGAGTTCACGTCGTCGTAGGACGCGATGGCGCCGACCGCGATGACGGCCGTGCCGGTGGCGGCGGCGACCTCGTGGCGGATCCGGTCGGCGAACGGCGTCTGGTACGAACGGCCGTACGCGGGGCGCTCGTCCTTGGTGACCTGTCCGGAGGAGACGTCGATCGCGTCCGCGCCGTGGGCGATGAAGGCGCGGGCGATCTCCACGGCGTCGTGCTCGGTGTTGCCGTCCGGGGCCCAGTCCGTCGCGGAGATCCGTACGATCAGGGGCCGCTCGGCGGGCCAGGCGGCGCGCACGGCGTCGAAGACCTCCAGGGGGAAGCGGAGCCGGCCCCGCAGCGGACCGCCGTACTCGTCGGTGCGGTGGTTGGCCGTCGGCGAGAGGAACGAGGACAGCAAATAGCCGTGCGCGCAGTGGAGTTCGAGCAGATCGAAGCCCGCCTCGGCGCCGCGCCGGGCGGCGGCGACGAAGTCGGCGACCAGGGCGTCCAGGTCGGCGCGGTCCAGCTCGCGGGGGACGGCCGATCCGGGGCCGTACGGCAGCGGCGACGGGCCGACGGGCTCCCAGTTGCCGTCCGGCAGCGGGTCGTCCATGCCCTCCCACATGACGCGGGTGGAGCCCTTGCGGCCGGAGTGACCGAGCTGGAGACCGATCCGGGCGGAGCTGCGCTCGTGGACGAAGGACACGATCCGCGCCCATGAGTCGCGCTGTTCGTCGCTCCACAGTCCCGTGCAGCCGGGTGTGATGCGGCCCTCGGGCGACACGCACACCATCTCCGTCATCACCAGTCCGGCGCCGCCCATGGCCTTCGACCCGAGGTGGACGAGGTGGAAGTCGCCGGGGACGCCGTCGACGGCCGAGTACATGTCCATCGGGGACACGATCACCCGGTTCTTCAGCTCCAGCTCCCCGAGCCGAAAGGGCTGGAACATCGCCGGAGCGGTCTCCGGCAAACCCTGGGACGCCGCGAAGGCCGCGTCGACCCGGTCGGCGAACTCACTGTCGCGGGTGCGCAGGTTGTCGTACGTGATGCGGCGGGACCGGGTCAGCAGGTTGAAGCAGAACTGGGTCGGCTCCTGGTGGGCGTACATGCCGATGTTCTCGAACCACTCCAGGGAGGCCTGGGCGGCCCGCTGCGTGGACTCGACGACGGGGCGTCTCTCCGCCTCGTACGCCTTCAACGCGCCCTCGACGTCGGGGTGTTCGTGCAGGCATGCGGCGAGGGCGAGGGAGTCCTCCATCGCCAGTTTGGTGCCCGACCCGATCGAGAAGTGCGCGGTGTGCGCGGCGTCCCCGACGAGGACGAGATTGCCGTGGTGCCAGCGTTCGTTGCGTACGGTGGTGAAGCCGAGCCACTTCGAGTTGTTGGCGAACACCCGGTGCCCGGCCAGTTCCTCGGCGAAGAGCCCGCGGACGCGCTCGACGGCCCGCTCGTCGGAGGCACCCGGCGCGAAGGCGGTCTCCTCGGTGGTGTCGAAGCCGGCCCGGCGCCAGACGTCCTCGTGCATCTCGACGATGAAGGTGGAGCCGGTCTCGGAGTAGGGATAGCCGTGCACCTGCATGGTGCCCCACTCCGTCTGCTTGACGAAGAACTGGAACGCCTCGAAGACCCGGTCCGTGCCGAGCCACATGTATTTGTTGTGCCGCTGGTCCAGCGTGGGACGAAAGGTGTCCCGATGGGCGGCCCTGACCTGCGAGTTGACCCCGTCCGCGCCCACCACGAGGTCGTACGAGGCACGCAGCGCGCCGGTGTCGGGGGCGGCCGTGGAGAAGCGGACGCGCACGCCGAGGTCGTGGCAGCGGCGCTGCAGCAGTCCGAGCAGTTCCCGGCGGCCCATCGCGGCGAAGCCCTGACCGCCCACGGTGTGGGTCCGGCCGCGGTAGTGGATGTCAATGTCCGTCCAGCGCGCGAAGCGGCGGGCCATGGCGTCGGCGAACTCCCGGTCGGCGTTCTCGATGCCGCCGAGCGTCTCGTCGGAGAACACCACTCCGAAGCCGAAGGTGTCGTCCGGGGCGTTGCGCTCCCACACGGTGATCTCATGGGCCGGGTCGAGCTGTTTCATGAGAGCGGCGAGGTAGAGGCCGCCGGGGCCACCGCCAACGATCGCGATCTTCACGGGTGTTCCTCTTTCAGTGCTCGCCTGCGGCCGGGGCGGCCTGTTCGTCCTCGACGGCCGCGCGGAGTGCGAAACGCTGCAGTTTGCCGCTGGCGTTGCGCGGCAGGGAGGCACGGAACCGCACGTCCCGCGGGTACTTGTAGGGCGCGATGACCTGCTTGACGTGGTTCTGGATCTCCTTGGCCTTGGCGGCGTCACCGCTCACGCCGTCCCGCAGGACGACGAACGCGCACACGACCTCGCCGCGTTCGGCGTCGCTGCGGCCGACGACGGCGCACTCCAGGACATCGGGGTGGGTGTCTATGGCGGCCTCGACCTCGGGGCCGCCGATGTTGTACCCGGAGGAGACGATCATGTTGTCGCCGCGGGCGTGGTAGTGGAAGTAGCCGTCCTCGTCGCGGTGGAAGACGTCACCGGTGACGTTCCAGCCGCCTACGACGTAGTCCTTCTGGCGTTCGTCGTCGAGGTAGCGGCAGCCGACCGGTCCGATGACGCCCAGCCTGCCCGGCTCGCCCGGGCCCAGTTCCGTGCCGTCGGGGCCGAGGATCGTGGCACGGAAGCCCGGCACCGGTTTTCCGGTGGCGCCGGGCCGGATGTCGTCACCGGCCGCCGAGATGAAGATGTGCAGCAGTTCGGTGGCGCCGATCCCGTCGACGACCCGCAGTCCGATGCGGTCGCGCAACTGCTCCCAGGTGCCGACGGGTATGTGTTCGCCGGCCGAGACCCCGACACGCAGTCCGGCGAGCTGCTGTTCGCGCCCCTCGCGCAGGATCGCCTTGTACGCCGTGGGCGCCGTGGCGAGAACGGTGACGCCCTGCTGCTCGACGAGGTCCGCCATGCCCGGCGGGGTCACGGCCTCCGTCAGCAGCGCGCAGGCCCCGGCCCGCAGGGGGAAGACTACGAGCATGCCCAGGCCGAAGGTGAAGGCGAAGGGGGCGCTGCAGGCGACCAGGTCGTCCGGGAGCAGCCGCAGCACATGGCGGCCGAAGGTGTCGTCGATGGCCAGGACGTCCCGGTGGAAGTGCATGGTGATCTTCGGGGTGCCGGTGCTGCCGGAGGTGGGCGCGAGGAGGGCCACGTCGTCGGCTGCGGTGTCCACGGCGGTGAACTCGCCGGACTTCGCCGAGGCACGGGTCACGAGGTCGCCCGGCCCGCCCCCGCCGAACTCGACGACCTTCAGCGAGGGCAGCACGGTGTCGCGTACGGCATGGACGTCCTCGGCGCAGCGGTGGTCGACCAGGGCGAGCGCGGGCAGCGTCCGTTCGGCGACCGGGGCGATCTCGCGGGCGCGCAGCGCGGCCATGACGGTGACGACGACTCCCCCGGCCTTGAGCACACCGAGCCAACTCGCGACCGTCCACGGGGTGTTGGGTGAGCGGAGCAGGACCCGCTGCCCCGGGACCAGACCGAGGTCCTCGGTGAGCACCTGGGCCACCTGGTTGGCGCGGATCCGCAGCTGCCCGTAGGTCCAGGTCTCCCCCGCCGGTGTGCGCAGCGCCGGGCGCCGCGCCCCGAACTCCGACGTGGGGCGGTCGATGAGCTCGGCGGCGGCGTTGAGCCGTTCGGGGCGGCGCGCTGCGGGCGTGGCGAACTCGATCGTCGGCCACAGGTGGGCGGGCGGGAGATGGTCGCGGGCGAAGGTGTCCTCGTACGCCGAGGAGGACGGCGGCCGGGAGGGCCGCGGTGGGTGCGGTGGCGGAAGAGTCAACGGAGGAGTCCTTCCGGGAGCCCGTCGGTGCCGGGCGGGGCCGCTCGGTACCGGACGAGGCGGGGCCGTACCGGGCGGCGGATCAGGCGGGGCGGATCATGCCCTCCTGGACGACGGTGGCCAGGTGACGGTGGTCGCGGGTGAAGAAGCGGCCGGTGCCCAGTCCGCGGCCCGCGTCGGCGGCGACCGCTTCCTGGACGTAGAGGAGCCAGTCGCCGACCGGCCCGGAGCGGTGGAACCACATGGCGTGGTCGAGACTTGCGGTGACGAGCCCGGGATCGGCCCAGGCCAGGTCCAGGACGCGCAGGACGGGTTCCAGGATCGTGTAGTCGCAGACGTAGGCCAGCGCGGCCAGGTCCCGCTGGGCCCCGGTCAGCCCCTCGACGGTACGCAGCCTGTCGAACGGCCTGACCCAGAGCGCCTGGTGCGGCAGCCGTTTGCCCTCGACGGTGAGGTAGACCGGGCCGGGCACGTGCCGCATGTCGAAGCTGCGGCCGGCGGACCAGTAGGCCTTCGACTCCTCGGTCATCGAGCCGCCGCTGCGCTCTTCGAGGTACGCCGCCGAGCTGGGCAGGTCCTCCGGGTCGGGCACGACCTCCGCGAACTCCGCGTGGAAGGTGCCGCCGGGCTCCCCCGCGGCGAAGTTGGCGAGGCACACGTAGAGCGGCTTGCCGTTCTGGTAGCCGCGCACCTGCCGGGTGCTGTAGCCGCGGCCGTCGCGCAGCACCTCCACCTCGTAGCGCACCTGGGCGCCGATGTCGGCGGGGCGCAGGAAGTAACTGTGCATCGAGTGCAGCGTCTTGGCGTCGGTCACCGACCGCATCGCCGCCGCCGCTGCCGCCGCGACGAGGTCGCCGCCGTACGCCTTGGGCCAGGGGCAGGGCTGGGTGACGGCGGTGAAGGCCAGGTCGAAGTGTTCGGGCGCGGTGGGTGTGAGCGTGACGGCCTCGGTGAAGAAGGCCGAGGTCGGCGGCGTACCGCTGGATGTGGCTCCGGGACCCGGCGTCATCGGTCGAGCCAGTCGCGCAGGTCGGCGTCGGGGACGTCGGTCAGGTTCACGACGATGTTCTCCGGCGTCCGGGTGGTCATCCAGGTCAGCGGCTCGCTGCGGGAGAGGTTGCACTCGATGTGCGGCATGAACGGCGGGACGAAGACCCAGTCGCCCTCCGCCATGTCGACGTAGTCCTCGAACTTCTCACCGAAGTAGATGCGGGCCCGCCCCGACAGGACGTAGCCGCCGGTCTCGGCCTCGCCGTGGTGGTGGGTGACCGAGCGGTAGCCGGGTTCGTTGCTGACCTTGCCGAACCACAGTTTCGTGGCGGGGGTGTGCTGGATGCTGACGCCCGAGATCCGGACGGCCCCGCCGGAGTCGGCGGTGTTCCCGCTCTCCGATCCGGCGCGTGTCACCACGGGGGCGACGATCCCGCTGGGCAGCCGGTACATCGAGGCGTCACCCTCCAGGCGGTACTTGCTGAGATCGGGCTCCATGAGGGCTGGCTCCGTTCCGGTCGTGCGGTTTCGGGAGCGGGTGATCGGTGGCACGCTTCGTGTGGTATCTCGTTTTTTTCACGACCGTCATTTATTGTCAATACAGCATGCCGGACGCGACCGGGGACGGCCCGTCGAACCGGACCGTGAAGAGAAGACCTGAACCGGAGGCCACGTGACTCCCATCGCCGTGAACCCGGGAGCGCTGCCGACCCCCCGTGGCTACTCGCACGGAACGCTCGCGGGAAACACGCTCCACCTGGGCGGGCAGACCGCCCTCGACGCCGACATGAAGATCGTGCCGGGCGGGATCGTCGAGCAGTTCCGGCAGGCGTTCGGCAACGTCCTGACGACGCTGCGCGAGGTGGGCGGGGAGCCGGGGGATCTGGTGAGCGTCACGATCTACCTCACCGACATCCCGGACTACCAGGCGCACGGCAAGGAGATCGGGCGGGTGTGGCGGGAGCTTGCGGGGCCGGTCTACCCGGCGATGGCGGGGATCGGCTGTACGGCGCTGTGGCAGCCGGAGGCGATGATCGAGATCACGGGCGTGGCGGTGATCCCCTCCGACCGCCTGACACTCCGCGCGTAACCCCCGTCTCGGCCCCGTCAAAGATTGCGCAGTTCCCCGCGCCCCTAAGGAAACCGGCCGCACCCCCTGCCTTTAAGG
>NZ_JBHWZP010000184.1:0-18923 GCF_042728395.1 Streptomyces sp. NPDC060205 | reverse complement strand
CGCCCGGGCGATGCGCCGGGCGGGGCCTCACTCATGGGCGCGTACGCCTCACGGACCGTCGGTCCTGACGGTGTGGCCGTCGGGTGTCAGGCCGCCCGGCGCTCGTGCCACGCGCGGACGATCTCCTCCACGTCGTACGGCTTGAGGCCCAGCGGTGGGCCCGGGGGCGGCTTGAACATCATGTCGCGGATCTTCGCGTTGATCTCCGTGACGATCCGCCGCACCACCCGCTCCGACGGCGCCGCGGCTGCCTCCTCCAGCGCGTCCTGCGCCTCCTTGCGCAGCGCCAGCGTGGGAGGCAGCACGGACAGGCCCTCGCGGGCCATCTTCTGCTTGATCCACCACAGTTCGTCGTACGACGTGTCGGGGCCGCTCGGCAACGGCTGGCCCGCACCGGCGAGTTCGGTGAACTCGCCGCGTGCCTCCGCCTCACGGATCTGCCGGTCGACCCAGGACTCGAAGCCGACCCCGGGAGGTTTGCGCTCGGTCATACGTCCATTGTGCCAAAGGCCGTTCCGGAACCCCCGCGCCGCACGCCGCGCGGGGACCGGCGAGCGGTATGCGACCGTGCCGCACGGTATGGACGGTGCGGAGCGGTATGCGACTGTGCCGGACGCCGTACGCCTCGGCGCTCTATCATTCGGCGGCGATACGTCGCCGGGCGTCGAACACGTCCCGGCGCGGGACAATCGGAACGTCGGAACGCGGAACGTAGGAACGCGGAACGCGCGGGAACGAAGGAGCGCACGTGCTCGAACTCACCATGGCCTCGGTGTCCGGGACGGACGCCGGCGCGACGGCCGGAATGCAGATGGCCGACGCGCCGAGCGAGCCGGGTGCCGTGCTGCGGGTGGGGCGCGACCGGGGCGCGTGCCGCCTCGCGACGCCCGACGACTGGCTGTTCGTCTCGCGGGTCCACCTGGAGTTCCTGTGCGGGCCCGAGGGGACCTGGCAGGTGACCTGGCTGCGGGGCACGCACGACGACCCGTCCTCCGAGGTGCGGTTCTCGCTGGTGGGCGGGGGCGGCGGAGTCCTGCAGCCGCTGCCGTACGGCGGGACGGCGAAGCTGCCCGCGGGCGGCTCGGGCGAGCTGGTCATCCACGACCGCACGGGCCCGCGCAGCGTGAACGTGGGCTTCTACCACGAGGTCTGACGCCCCCGGGTGCGCGGAACCCGCCGCCCGCGGCGGCGCGGTGCCTACGGCAGGACGCGCGCCAGCGCGAATCCGTCGTACCCCTTGACCCCCACGGTCTGGATCGCCGTGGCGCTCACCTTGGGGTGCGCGGCGAACAGGTCGAGCGCCTCGCGGGTGCCGCGCACGCTCGGGTCGTCGCTGGTGGCGTCGGTGACGGCGCCCTCGCGGACGACGTTGTCGAGGATGATCAGGCTGCCCGGCCGGGTGAGCTTCAGGGCCCACTCCACGTAGCGCGGGTTGTTCACCTTGTCCGCGTCGATGAAGACGACGTCGAAGGGCGCGGGGTCCTCCTCGGCCAGTGCCTGCAGGCCGATCAGGGCCGGTCCCACCCGGACCTCGGTGATCTTGTCCAGACCGGCCCGGGCGAGGTTGTGCCGGGCCACCTCGGCGTGCTGTTCGCTGTACTCCAGGGTGATCAGCCGGCCGTCCTCGGGGAGGGCGCGGGCCAGCCAGATCGTGCTGTAGCCGCCGAGCGTGCCGATCTCCAGGATGCGCGTCGCGCCCTGGATCACGGCGAGGAGGTGCAGCAGCTTGCCCTGGTTCGGGGCGACGTTGATCTGCGGGAGTCCGGCGGCGTCGCTGTCGCGCAGCGCCTCGGTCAGGGCGGCGTCCGGCGGGGCGAGGAGCCCGGTGAAGTAGTCGTCCACATCGTGCCAGAGCTGCGGCTCGCTCATGCGGTGAACCTTTCGTCTGTCTACTTAGGTGCACTAACTAGTTCCGTAGCCGAATATAGCCGGTTCCCGGCAAGTCGGGTGGTTGTATTCCCGACACGGCCTCGCGTGGCGGCGTGACGGGGGCCCTCTTCGGCCTTACAACACCTCCATCGGGACAAAAGAATGGAGGACGTCAGGTGAAGAGGGGGTTGCCCGCGTCTCACATCGGGGGTGGTGCGAGCCTCTTAGGGTTCGAACAGGAAACAGACGCACGGGACCCCCGGGACTCTTGGGGCCCATGGGGCGTAGAGGACGAACGGGGCGGGAGGGCCGACGGCACGTGGCAAATGTGGAGCACGGCGGACGACCAGGTGATCCCTTCGGGGCGACGGCACCCGAGGCGGCCAGAGCGCGGCTGGGCCTGGTCCGCGCGGGCCTGTGGCTGATCGCCGCTGTCCTGGCCGTACGACAGGTCGCCGTCGTCCTGAGTACGCCCAGGGGTGAGCGCCTGACGGATCTGGAGACCTGGGTCGGACCCGACGGCGTGCTGCATGTGAACGGTTCGCTGTACGACTCGACGCGCTTCACGGGCACGCCCTTCGGCGGACTGGTCCTCAAGCCTCTCACCAAGGCGGCCGAACAGGCCCTCGGCTGGGGCTGGACCTTCGGCACCCTGCTGCTGGTGGTGGCCCTCGGCCTGGTAGCCGCCCGCGCCCTCCCGCAGCCCGTGAGCCGCCGTACGGCCCTGCTGGCCGCCCCCGTCGCGATCAGCCTGCTCATGCTGTCGCTGCCCGTGCGCAACACCCTCTACCTCGGCCAGACCAGCATCATCCCGGTCCTGCTCGTGCTCCTCGGCTGCTTCGCCGTGCGCGGGGAACGGACGAGCGGGCTGCTGATCGGCCTCGCCGCGGCCCTGCAGCCCACCGTCCTGCTGTTCGCGCCGCTCCTGTGGTTCACCGGCCGCCGCCGCGCCGCCGTCTCCTCCGCGCTTACCTTCGCCGCGCTCACCGCGCTCGCGTGGGCCGCGATGCCGCACGACTCGTACACGTACTGGGTGCATCACCTGGCAGGCGTCGGGCTCGGGCGGCCCGCCGACGACCTCGCCAACCAGTCGCTGCACGGGGCGCTGCTGCGGCTCGGCGTGGAGGGGCCGCTGGAGATCGGGCTCTTCCTGGTGCTCGGCACCGCCGTCGCCGTACTCGGCCTGCGCCGGGCCGTGCGCTACGCCCGCGACGGACAGCTGCTGCTCGCCGTCGCGGTCACCGGCTGCGTCGCCGTCGCCGTCGCGCCGACCACCTGGCAGCACCAGCTGCTGTGGGTGCTGCTCGCGCTGGTCGGCCGCGTCGGCAGGAAGGCGGGCGACCGGTACGTGTGGCCGGTCGCCGTCATCCTGGTCATGACCCTGCCGGCCAAGATGATGCTGCCGAACATGGAGTCGCTGTACCCGCTGCGCGACAACGTCGTGCTGCTCGCCGCCCTCGCCGCCGCGACCGTGGTTCCGTTCCTGTCCCGTACGTCGGAGTACTACCGCTCGCCCGTCCCCACCGAGTACGCGCGGCCGGTGCCCACCCGCTGGAAGCACGTCCCCCTGCTGCCCTTCCTGCGCCGGGTCCTCACCCGCCCGAACCTCCTGCTCGAACTGCTGCTGATCCGTGTCGGCTACTCCGCGTACCAGCAGGTCAGGCTTGCGGCGACCGGTGGTACGAACACCGGGGGACGGGCCACCGCCGAACAGCACGGCGAGCAGATCCACTCGATCGAGCAGTTCCTCTTCATCGACATCGAGCACTGGGTCAACCACGCGGTCGTCAGGGCCGGCTGGCTGGAGGACTTCTTCAACTTCTACTACACGTCGTTCCACTTCGTGGTCCCGCTGACCGTGCTCGGCGTCCTGTACGCCCGCCGGCCCGCCGAGTACCGCTGGGCCCGCTCGGCGCTCGGCTTCGCCACACTGCTCGCGCTCGTCGGCTTCTGGCTCTACCCGCTGGCCCCGCCGCGGCTGATGCCCGGCCTCGGGTTCATCGACACCGTGCACGGCGTGCAGGACTTCTCCCAGCCGGACTACGGGACGCTGACCGCGCTCACCAACCAGTACGCGGCGATGCCCTCGCTGCACTTCGGCTGGTCGCTGTGGTGCGGGCTCGTCATCGCGGTCATCGCCCCCAAGTGGTGGATGAAGGCCCTCGGACTGCTGCACCCGCTGTTCACGGTCTCCGCGATCGTGGCGACCGGCAACCACTGGGTGCTGGACGCGGTGGGCGGCGCGGCCGTCGTCGGCGCCGGCTTCGGGCTGACCTACCTGCTCCAGGGACCCAGGCCCCGGCCGCACACGCTCACGAAGGCCGCGGCAGCCCCCTCCGGGGAAGCCGCGAAGGCGGAGAAGAACAGGGAAGGCGCGAACGCGGAGAAGGACGGGGAGGGCGGGGACGCGGGGGCGGTCAGCACCGCGGGGCCGGGCCCGGCGAAGGGCCGTACCCCGAGCTGATCCGGTACTCACCCGGCTCGGTCACCGTCAGCCGCGTGAACTCGCCCTCCTTTTCGAGGCAGCCCCCCTCGGCGTACAGCCAGGGCGAGAACGCGACCCGCACGGTCACCGGGCCGGGGCGCGGGACCCGCACCACGACCGCCGCGCTGTCGGCCCGCACGACCGAGGCGGGCGCCGACACCAGCGGTGTCGCCCCGCGCACCCGGTAGACCCGCCAGTTCGGGTCGCGCCACACCGGCTCCAGCCACGGTGTGCCGTTCCTGACCAGGCGTGCCTCGTCCTCCGCGAAGCCGTCCGGCTTCCCCGAGGGCAGCACCACGAAGCCGACGGCCCACCGGTCGAGCCAGGCCCGGTAGGTCTTCTCCGAGAACGTCCCGTCGTAGAACAGCCGGCCGCGCTCCATGTCCAGCTGCCGGTTCCAGCCGCGGGCCAGGTTCACGTGCGGGGCCAGCGCGGTGGCCTCGCGGTGGTTGCGGGCCGGGACCACCTCGACGCGCGTACGGTCCGCGCCGAGCCGGTCCAGGGCCTCCACGACGCTGGTGGTGTCGTGGGCCCAGGCGGGCACCACGGTCGACACCGCCAGATCGTCGACGGTCTTCTTGCCGACCCAGCCCACGGAGAACACCAGCGCCATGGTCAGCGCGACGCGCCGTCTGCCGTGGGTGGGCCCCGACCTCGGCACCGCGAGCAGCGCGGCCAGCAGCGCCGCAGGGGCGAACAGCTCGGCCAGCCGCTCCACGTTCGTGCCGACCGGCGAGGGCACCAGATACGTGAGGACCGTCCCCGCCGCGTACACGACCGCGCCCCAGCGCAGCACCCGCCAGCCGCGCGGGGCCAGCGTCAGCACGACGAGACCGATCAGGACCGGCGGCCAGATCCGGGTGGCGGGCATCAGCTGCTCGCCGGTGAACGGGAAGAGCAGGGTCGTCGCGCCGACCACCACGACCGGCGGCGCGATGAGCGCGGCGGCCCGTGCCCGGTCCCGCACGAGGGCGTACCCCGCCCCCGCGACGACCAGGAACAGGCCCGCGACCGGGCTGGCCATGGTCGCGAGCGCCGCGTACACCCACGCCAGCGGCAGGCGCCGCTCCCGGGTCAGCAGCACACAGGCGGCGAGTCCGAGCGCGACGCCGAGCGCGAACGTCGTACGCCCCGACGCCACGTTGCACCACAGGGCGAGCGAGGCGAGCAGTGCCGGGCCCAGGGGGCGGCGGATCCCCGTCCGGACGATGAGGGCCGCGGCCAGCCAGGCGGCCAGCAGCCCGGCCGCCACGGTGACCGTCCGCACCCCGAAGGCGGCCATCAGATACGGCGAGATCAGGCTGTAGTTGGCGGTGTGCATCCCGCCGTACCAGAACAGGCTGTACGCCGAGCCGCCGTGCCGGGACGCGAAGTCGGCCCACGCCTCCTGCGCGGCCAGATCACCGCCGCCGGTGGCCAGGAACAGCCACCAGACCACGTACAGCGGGACGGTCGGCAGGGTGGCGAGGAGCGGCACGCGGTGCCGGGTCCACACCGGCTCCCAAACCGGTCGGAGGCCCCGCTTCCGGGCGGTCCGCGCGCCCTCCTCGCGGACGGGGGACAGTTCGGCTGGGACCACGGCTCGGCGTTTCCGTTCGAAGTCTTCGAAGGTGTGAGTTGGCTGTGCCACCTGTGAAGACGCTCGGCGGACCGAAATCGTTCACCGAGTACCGAAATGTGCGCCGGTCGGGGGAACTTCCGGCCGGTTCGGCCGGATCGTTCGGTCGACGGTCTCCGGCCGGCCCTGCTCAGTCGACGCCGACCTGCAGCTCCTTCACTCCGTTGATCCAGGCCGAGCGCAGCCGGCGCGGGTCGCCGGCCAGGTGCACACCGGGCATCGCGTCGGCGATCGCGTTGAAGATGAGGTCGATCTCCAGGGTGGCCAGGGATTTGCCGAGGCAGAAGTGCGGGCCGCCGCCCCCGAAGCCGAGGTGCGGGTTCGGGTCGCGGTGGACGTCGAAGACCTCCGGCGTGTCGAAGACCTCCGGGTCGTTGTTGGCGGACGAGTAGAAGAGGCCGACGCGGTCGCCCTTCCTGATCTGCTTGCCGCCCAGTTCGGTGTCCTGGGTCGCGGTGCGCTGGAAGGCGACGATGGGCGTGGCCCAGCGGACGATCTCCTCCGCGGCGGTCGCCGGGCGCTCCCGCTTGTAGAGGTCCCACTGGTCGGGGTGGGTGAGGAAGGCGTGCATGCCGTGCGTGATGGCGTTGCGGGTCGTCTCGTTGCCCGCGACGGCCAGCATCAGGACGAAGAAGCCGAACTCGTCGGAGGCGAGGTTGCCCTCGTCCTCGGCGGCCACCAGCGTGGTGACGATGTCCTTGGCGGGGCACTGCTTGCGGTCGGCCGACATGTTCATCGCGTAGGCGAGGATCTCGGTCGCGGCCTCCTGGCCGATCTCCTCGGTGATCGCGTACTCCGGGTCGTCGTACGCGATCATCTTGTTGGACCAGTCGAAGATCTTGGCGCGGTCGTCCTGCGGGATGCCGATGAGTTCCGCTATCGCCTGCAGGGGCAGTTCGCTGGCGACCTCGGTGACGAAGTCGAAGGAGCCGCCGGGGCCGGCGTTCGCGAGGGCGGTCGCGACGATCCGGGTCGCGCGGTCGTGCAGGTTCTGCTCCAGGGCGCGGATGGCGCGCGGGGTGAAGCCGCGCTGGACGATCTGGCGGACCCGGGTGTGCTCGGGCGGGTCCATGTTGAGCAGGATCAGCCGCTGGGCGTCGATGGCGTCCCGCTCCATGTGCGGGCCGAAGCGGATGATCGCGGTGTTCAGGGTGGAGGAGAACAACTCCGGGTGCGTGGAGACGTACTTGACGTCGGCGTGCCGCGTCACGGCCCAGTAGCCCTCGTCCTGGAAGCCGGCGACGTTGGCCGGCTGCGGGATCCAGCGGACCGGCTCGGCCCGGCGCAGCTCGGCGAACTCCGGGAGGGGCACGCGGTGGTGCAGCACATCGGGGTCGGTGAAATCGAACCCGTCGGGCAGCGCTGGACAGGGCATCGGCAACTCCAGGTCGTGAAGTCCAGGTCGTACGACGGTCGGGTTCTGACGGTCCATCAGCACCGGGAATTGCCGTGAAGGTAGTAACGGGTTCTACAAGAGGCAAGAGGCGCGGCACCCCGAATCTCGATGCGTGCCACCTTTCCGCGCGGGGTCCACTTCTGTGCGAGGTCCGTGCAGATAGCCACTTCGGGAGCTGCACGACCCTTGCGGTGGCGGACGCCGGGTCAGCAGACTGCACACAGAACTAGAACGCGTACTAGTTCAGCGTGGCGGGTGGGCCGGGACGCCCGCGCCGCGCGGGTGACCCGAGGAGAGGAACTCCCCATGGCCGCGGAACCCGTGATCGTCGAAGCCGTACGCACCCCCATCGGCAAGCGCGGTGGCGCGCTCGCCGCTCTGCATCCCGCCTATCTGCTGGGCGAGACCTACCGTGAACTCCTCGGCCGTACCGGCATCCACGCGGACTGCGTCGAGCAGATCGTCGGCGGCACGGTGACACACGCCGGTGAGCAGTCCATGAACCCCGCCCGCACGGCCTGGCTGACGATGGGACTGCCGTACGAGACGGCGGCCACCACGGTCGACTGCCAGTGCGGCTCCTCGCAGCAGGCCTCGCACATGGTCGCCAACATGGTCGCGGCCGGCGTGATCGACGTCGGCATCTCGTGCGGTGTCGAGGCCATGTCGCGCGTGCCGCTGGGCTCCGGCTCCAAGCACGGGCCGGGCAAGCCCTTCCCCGACGAGTCGAACGTGGACCTGCCGAACCAGTTCGAGGCGGCGGAGCGGATCGCCCGCCATCGCGGCCTGACCCGCGAGAACGTCGACTCCCTCGGGCTCGTCTCCCAGGAGCGCGCGGCCGTCGCCTGGTCCGAGGAACGCTTCAAGCGCGAGACGTTCGCCGTGCAGGTGCCCACGACGGAGGACGAACAGCGGGCCGGGCAGGGCATGTGGCGGCTCGTCGACCGCGACGAGGGGCTGCGCGACACGTCCATGGAGGCACTGGCGAAACTCAAGCCGGTGATGCCCACGGCCGTCCACACCGCCGGCAACTCCTCCCAGATCTCCGACGGCGCCAGCGCGATCATGTGGGCGTCGAAACGGATGGCACGGGCGCTGAAACTGCGCCCGCGCGCCAAGATCGTGGCCCAGGCGCTGGTCGGCTCCGACCCGCACTTCCACCTCGACGGGCCGATCGACGCGACGAAGGCCGTCCTGGGCAAGGCCGGGATGTCGTTGAAGGACATCGACATCGTCGAGATCAACGAGGCTTTCGCGTCGGTGGTGCTGAGCTGGACCCAGGTCTTCGGACAGGACCTGGCGAAGGTGAACGTGAACGGCGGCGCGATCGCGCTCGGGCATCCGGTGGGCGCCACCGGGGCGCGCCTCATCACCACGGCACTCCACGAACTGGAGCGCAGGGACAAGGAGTTCGCGCTCATCGTGATGTGCGCGGGCGGGGCACTGTCGACGGGGACGATCATTCAGCGGCTCTGAGCGGCTCTGAGCGGCTCTGAGCGGACCGGGCGTCGGTCGCTGGGACTAGGTCCCGCGCCCCATGCGGGCGGCGGGCCCGCTGGTTAGGGTCGGCAGCCATGCGGATCATGGGAGCGGAGCCTCGCCGGACGCCGGAGCGCACGCGCGACACACTGGAACGCCTCCGTACGGAACGGGACGTCTGGGTTTCGACGGCTCATCCGGAGCACGGGCCGCACCAGGTGCCTCTGTGGTTCCGGTGGGACGGACACGCCGTCTGGATGTGCACCGGCGCGGCCTCCGTGACCGTGCGGAACGTCCGTGCGGAGCCGCGGGTGCGCCTCGCGCTGCCCGACACCTTCGACGTGGTGCTCCTCCAGGGCGAGGCCGAGTGCTTCCCCGAGGAGCGGGTGCCTTCGGACGCGGCGGAGGGGTTCGCCGGAAAGTTCGGCTGGGACCCGCGCGCCGAGGAGGGGGACTTCGTGTACGTACGTGTGGTGCCGAGGACCGTGCGTGCCTGGCGCGGTGAGCCGGAGCTGCGCGGGAGGGTCGTCATGCGTAACGGGGCCTGGACGGTTCGCCCCCGCCCGGGCGGGGGCGAACCGCAGACCGCCGGCTAGCCGCGCGGCAGTGAGGTGTTGGTGATCGGGAGCGAGCGGCTCGCGCCGGACACGTACATGTCCCTCGGGGCCGTACGCAGCGTGAACGTGTCGTCGTAGTCGCGGATCCGCGCGAGCAGCATGAAGGTGCCGTCGGCCCTGGCGGTCGTCCGCACGCGGTACTGGCTCTCCCAGTAGGTCTGCAGGAAGACCTCGGTGCCACCGGGCTCGACCCCCTCGGGCAGGGTGACCCTGCCCTGCACGATGAGGATGTCGCCCGCCTTCAGTCTCTTCCTGTTGACCGTGTGGGCGACGGAGCTGGTCCTGGCGTCGGCGGTCACGGTGGTGTCCGCGAAGTAGCCGTCCTGCGGGGTGTTGAGGTCGCCGTCCTCGTCGTAGAGGGCCGTGATCTGCACCCCCTGCTGGACGTTCAGCAGGCTGCTGGTGCCCACGTGGTCGATGTCGACGTCCGGGATCGTGAACCTGCCGTCGGCGTCGCTGACCGGCCTGCCCAGCTCGCGCGGCTCGTAGTACGTGGGGTCGATCGGGTCGCCCCACGGATTCCAGGTGGTGAAGCGGACGACCTCCTCGACGGTGACGGGGATGTGGGGCGCCGGGGTGCCGTCCGCCTTCGTGACGGTGCCGGTGACGTCGACGCGGCGGTGGTCGTGGTCGGTGGTGGCCGGGTCGGTGCTCACCGTCAGCACATAGGCGTCGCCGGGAGCGGCGTCCGCCGAGGCGGCGGGCGTGGACAGGGCTCCGGCGGTGAGCAGGAGCGCGGTGACGGCGGCGAGCCTCGTCGGCAGGGACTTCCTGGACACAGATCAACTCCGGGTTCGGTCGGGACCGCGGGATCGGTCGGGACTGCGGATCGGGACTGAAGCTGTCGCGCCGGGCGGCACCGGTTCCGCCACGGCGCAGAGGTGCGACGCACCGGGTTCGACCGGCCGGGCGGAACGGGAGTTGTACCTCTGCGGGGCCCGTTACAGGGCTGTCGCAGGGGGCTGATTTGTATGGGTTTGCGGTTCACCTGGATGACGGCTGCCGGTCGCCCCGCATTGCCGTTGACGAGGACGGGCCCTCAGTGGCAGCGAGGGCTTCGTGTTTCTGAGGCGCCGGGAAATCCGGCGAGCGCGTTCCTGCGAATGCTGAGGGGCGGCGGTGGGGCACATGGCTGGCATGGGCATGACCTGCTGCTGGTCGGCGCGGCGGAAGTCGCGATCAGGGGTCGCGGCAGGGGGCGCGGCAGGGGGTGCGGCAGCACTCACGACAGCCTACGGAGGAGCGATCGTGTGGGATATTTTCGACATCCTGGACAAGCGGGTCACGGAGAACGTCAGAAACGCCGTCGAGGCGTACACGGGAGAACTCCCCGAGTACGAGCGGGCGCAGAGCGAACCGCGCACCCATGTGCTCGGCTTCGAGGAGGGGCGCTCCCACGCGCTGTCGGAGGTGGCGCGGGTGCAGGCGTGCGCGAAGATGCTGCTGGCCGACGACCCCGCGGCCCCCGAGATCACCCGCGACCTGGGCCTGCCCACCCCCGGCCGCTACGCCGTCACCGTGCTGCGGTTCCCGGCGTCGGGTTCCCTTCCGGACAGCGGGACACGTGCCGCGCTGCTCGAACCGTTCCTCCCGGGCCATCGGGTGCCCCTGCTCTGGCGGCGGCCGGAGGAGTTCGTCGCGCTCGTTCCGGCCGACGAGGACCCGGCCGCGGTGGACCGGCGCGTCCTCTCCCTCGCCCGGGACTTCGCGGCGGCCGTCGCCCTGCCCTGCGCGGTCGGCACGGCCACCGGGGCGGTCTTTGCGCTGGCCGAGACCGCGCGGACGGCCAGCCTGGTCAGCAGGGCCGCGCCCGTCACCGGTACCCCCGACCGTGCCTGCACGGCCGCCGACGTCTTCGTCGAGATGGGGCTGGTGCAACTGCCCCAGCTCGACGACTGGTTACGCGACCTCACCGGACGGCTGGCGGAGGGCCCCGACCTCGTGGCGACGCTGGACGCCTACTACCGCGCCGACATGAACCGGCTGCGGGCGTCCGCCGCGCTGCACGTCCATCCGCGCACGCTGGACTACCGGCTGCGCCGGGTGCGGGCCCTGATCGGCGTGGACCCCGGCTCCACCAGGGGGATCCGCCTTCTCAGTGCCGCCGTGACGCGGGTGCGGGCGGGCGCCTGGGGGTGACCTGGGGTGAGCGCGTGGTGCTGTGCCGGGGTTCGTGGCGCATGACGAAGGCGGCGGCCCGGGGATCGGGGTCGCCGCCTTCGCCGTGCGGGGCCCCGCCGGGGGTGCGGGGATGGGGGTGGTTTTTTGGCTGCGGGTGCGTCGTGGCTGGTCGCGCAGTTCCCCGCGCCCCTGAGGGGCGGGCCCTGACGGGCCGCGCCCCTTGCGGGGCGGGGCCTAGCGTTTGGGCTCAGTACCAGCCGTTGGCCTGCCAGAAGTTCCAGGCGCCGACCGGGCTGCCGTAGCGGGAGTTCATGTAGTCGAGGCCCCACTTGATCTGGGTCTTGGCGTTCGTCTTCCAGTCGGAGCCCGCGGAGGACATCTTCGAGCCGGGCAGGGCCTGGACCAGGCCGTAGGCGCCGGAGGAGGAGTTCGTGGCGTCGACGTCCCAGCCGCTCTCGTGCTCGACGATCTTCGAGAACGCCTTGTACTGGGCGTCGTCGTGGATCATCTTCTGCGCGATCGTCTTGGCCGACGCGGAGGAGGCCACCGTGGGGGTCGCGGCCTGGGCGGGGCCCGCGGCGATGACCATGCCGGCGGTGGCGGCTGCCACGGCGGCGCCGGTGAGGGCCTTCTTCGGGGTGGCGATGAGACGAATACGGGTGGAGAAGGACACGGAGAACCTTTTCTTCGGGGACGGGACGGTCGCTCGTACGCCCTGACGTCCAGCCCTGGCATGCGGCGGCGCCGAGGCCCTGAGGGGCACGTCGGCGCCTTGCGACTCCACCAATGAACCAGGCCGGAAGCCTGTCCGCAATGACCCCTTTTGCTAGTTGTGGTCGTACCCGCCGCGAAAGGTCCCTCTGTGACGTGGCTCTCAATCCGCAGGTCAGAGGTGGTTGAGCCGTGGGCATGACAAGAGCCGTGGTCTACGGCCGCCCGTAGTAGAGGACCAAGGTCCTGTGGGCCGCCTCACGAGGGGCGCACGGTACGCGTGACACCACGTAGTTGCGCCTTCTACAGCGTGCGGCCGGGCGGTGTGACCGGCGCCGCACCCCCGCGGTCACCGGCGGGGTCCCCGAACGTGACCGGCGTCTCGAAAGCCGCCCTGCGCGTGGCCCGGCGGAGTGCCTTGAGGACCGTCGCGCCCAGGGTGAGGGTCAGGACGACCGTCACCGTGGCCCGGCCCAGGTCCCAGCCGAGCGAGGTGGCCAGGCAGTACGCGACGAACCGGGCCAGATTGGTGTGCACGGCGTCGTGGGCGTCGAAGGCCACGTTCGACGACAGCGCGTCCATGAAGGGCCAGCCCGCCAGATTCATGAACGTGCCGTACGCGAAGGCCGCCACGAAGCCGTACGCGGCCAGCATCGCCAGCTCACCCCTGCCCCGCAGCCGGTCCGGGCCCGGGAGCAGCCCCGCGCCCATCGTGAACCAGCCCATGGACAGCATCTGGAACGGCATCCACGGCCCGACCCCGCCCGTGAGCAGCGCGGACGCGAACATCGTGACCGACCCGAGCACGAAGCCGAACCCCGGCCCCAGCACCCGCCCGCTCAGCACCATCAGGAAGAACATCGGCTCGATGCCCGCCGTGCCGGCCCCGATCGGCCGCAGCGCGGCCCCGGTCGCGGCCAGCACCCCGAGCATGGCCACGGCCTTGGGGCCAAGGCCCGACTCGGAGATCGTCGCGGCGACGACCCCGACCAGCAGCACGAGAAGCCCCGCGAACAGCCACGGCGCGTCCTGCGAGTGGGCGCCCACCTGCGAGGTCGGCCCGCTGAAGAAGGGCCAGGTCAGCGCGGCGAGCCCGATGGCACCGACCAGGACGAGGGCGGCGACGGACCGCGGACCGAGGCGGATGGGGCGGGCCTGGGCCTGGGGTCGGTACCGGGTCCGGGTCCGGGTCCGGGTCCCGGTCTTGGGGCGGCTGTTCATGACCGCGCGCCCTCTGCCGGCCCGGACGTGTCCAGCGCCTCGCGCACCTGGGAGACCGTGAGCCACTTCTGCGGAGAGAGGATCTTGGTGACCTGCGGGGCGAACGACGGGGAGGCGACGACGACCTCCGCCGTCGGGCCGTCGGCGACGGGCTCGCCGTCCGCGAGGATGACCACCCGGTGCGAGAGCTCGGCGGCCAGCTCCACGTCGTGGGTGGCCAGGACGATGGCGTGCCCCCCGGCCGCGAGCGCCCGCAGCAGCGTCACCAGACGGGACTTGGCCGCGTAGTCGAGGCCGCGGGTCGGCTCGTCGAGGAGGAGCAGGGGCGGCCGGGCCGTCAGGACCACCGCCAGGGCCAGCGTGAGCCGCTGCCCCTCCGACAGGTCGCGCGGATGCGTGTCGTCCTCGATGCCCGGCAGCAGCCCGGACACCAGGGCCCGGCAGGTGCCCGCCCCGGCCCCCGCGTCCGAGTCCGCCGCCGCGCACTCCCCGGCCACCGTGTCCGCGTACAGCAGATCCCGGGGCTCCTGCGGTACGAGGCCGACGTGGCGGACGAGGTCGCCGGGCGCCGTGCGATGCGGCTGGAGCCCGCCCACGCGGACCGAACCCGCCGACGGGGGGACGAGACCGACGAGGGCGGAGAGCAGGGTCGACTTGCCCGCGCCGTTGCGGCCCATGAGCGCGACGGTCTCGCCGGGGGCCACGGACAGGGTGACGTCGTGGAGCACCTCGGTACGGCCACGGCGGACGGCGAGGCCGGTGACCACGGCCGGGTGGGCGGTGGTCACCGGTGTCTCGGGCGGGCGCCTGCGGAAGAGCCGGGGGCGGCGGGCGGGGGCCGTGGCACCCACCGAGGGGGCGGGTACGGGGCCGGGGGCGCCCGGTCCCTCGTACGGGAGTGCCCGCAGGCGGTCGCGCAGGTCTCCCGCTCTGCGGCGGGCGTCGCGGACCGTGAGGGGCAGCGGGGTCCATCCGTCGAGCCGGCCCAGGGCCACCACCGGCGGGTACACCGGCGACACGGCCATGACCTCGGCCGGTGTGCCCAGCAGCAAGGGGGCGCCGGGGGAGGGGAGGAGGGCGACCCGGTCGGCGTACTGCACGACGCGTTCCAGGCGGTGTTCGGCCATCAGGACCGTCGTGCCGAGGTCGTGCACGAGGCGCTGGAGGACCGCGAGGACCTCTTCCGCGGCGGCCGGGTCGAGGGCCGAGGTCGGTTCGTCGAGGACCAGGACGTCGGGGTGCGGGGTGAGGACCGAGCCGATCGCGACCCGCTGCTGCTGTCCGCCGGAGAGCGTGGAGAGGGGGCGGTCACGCAGGTCGGCGAGGCCCAGCAGGTCCAGGGTCTCCTCGACGCGGCGGCGCATCACGTCCGGCGCGAGGCCCAACGACTCCATGCCGTAGGCGAGTTCGTCCTCGACGGTGTCCGTGACGAAGTGCGAGAGCGGGTCCTGGCCCACCGTGCCGACCACGTCGGCGAGTTCGCGGGGCTTGTGCGTGCGCGTGTCACGGCCCGCGACCGTCACCCGGCCGCGCAGGGTGCCCCCGGTGAAGTGCGGGACCAGTCCGCTCACGGCGCCGAGCAGCGTCGACTTGCCGACCCCGGAAGGGCCGACGAGCAGCACCAACTCGCCCTCGGGAACGGTGAGTTCGATGCCACGGATCGACGGCTCCGGCGCCCCGTCGTATGTCACGGAGACATCCTCGAAGCGGATCATGAGGGCTCCTTGACGGTGGTACGGACGTCCGCGGGTGCGGGTGCGGGTGCGACGAAGGCGGGGAGGAGACCGAGGAGGATCGCGGCGGCGGGCCACAGCGGAAGCGTCGGCGCGGTCAGGGGGACGACACCGGGGTGCAGGGCCGCGTAGGCGTCCGCGTCCGCCGAGGCGTACAGGACGAGGAGCGCGGCAACGGCCGCACCGGACGCGGCGACCAGCCAGGCGCGCACGCCCCACGCGTCCGGCCGGTACCGGGTGCGCAGCGAGCGGCGTCCGCCCAGCCACAGACCGCCCAGGGCGGCGGCGAGTCCGGCGAGCAGCACGGGCAGACCGTAGGTGCCGCCCTCCGCGGTGAGCAGGCCGTACGTGCCCGCGCAGACCCCGACCAGACCGCCGAGGGTGAGGGCGGCGGTGGTCCGGCGGACACCCGGAGGCACCTCGGCGGAACGGCCGTACCCGCGCGCGTCCATCGCCGCCGCGAGGGCCACCGAACGCTCCAGCGCGCCCTCCAGGACCGGCAGTCCGACCTGGAGCAGCCCGCGCAGACCGTGGTCGGGACGGCCGCGCAGCCGCCGGGCCGCGCGCAGCCGCTGGACGTCCGCGATCAGGTTCGGGGCGAAGGTGAGGGCGACCACGACGGCGACCCCCGCCTCGTACAGGGCGCCCGGGAGTGATTTCAGGAGGCGGGCCGGGTTCGCGAGGGCGTTCGCGGCGCCCACGCAGATGAGGAGCGTGGCGAGTTTCAGGCCGTCGTAGAGCGCGAAGACCAGGCCTTCGGCGGTGACCCGGCCGCCGACACGGATGCCCTGCGCCCAGTCGGGGAGGGGGAGTTCGGGCAGGGTGACCAGGGTGTGCGTGCCTGGGACGGGCGAGCCGAGGAGGACGGCGAAGGCCAGCCGGATGCCGAGCACGGCGAGCGCGAGCTTCACGAACGCGCCGTAGGAACGGGCCCAGGGCGCCTCCGTCCGGCGCGCCGCCACCACGTAACCGGCGACACCGACGAGGAGGGCCAGGAGGAGGGGGTTCGTGGTGCGGGACGCGGCGGTCCCCAGGCCCAGGGCCCAGATCCACCAGGCGCCGGGGTGGAGGGCGTTGGTACGGGTCGCCCGCGGGGCGCGCAGGCGCGACCAGGGCAGGGCCGCGCGCGCCGCGGGTGCCGCGGGTGCCCCGGCCCCGTGCTCCCGGCCGGTGTGTTCGCCGGTGTTCTCGCCGGTGGTCATCGTCCGTGTCCCGTCGTCAGCCGCGGCGACGGCGGGCCTGCCAGAGCGTGGCCGCGCCCAGGGCGGCCACGGCGGCGATCCCGGCCACCAGGCCCACCGAGGGGCCGCTGCCCCCGTCCCCGTTCGCGTCTTCGGGTTCGCTCGCCGCGCGAGGCTGTTGGGAAGCCCCCGCGTCGTCCGCCACGGCCTCGCCGCAGCCCGTGCGGGGGTAGCCCGCGATGGCGCACAGCAGGGCGTTCGTGTCGTAGCGCAGCGGCTTGGCGACGGCGGCGAGGGCGTCCGCGGTCGTCGCGTCCTCGTCGACGCGGGCGCAGACCGTACGCGGGCTCGGATCCGGCGGAGTCGAACCGTCCGGCGCGTCCTGGGCGGTACCGAAGTCGAGGACGAGCGCGACCCGCTTGGCGCCCTCCCGCGCGGGCGTCTTCGCGCAGATCGCCGCGAAACCGCTCTCCCCACGGGGCTTCGCCGAGTGCTTCGAGTCCTCGCTCACCGAGAACCGGAAGCCCTGGACGTCTCCGTCGGACGGGCGTGCGGTCGACGGGCCCTGGGTCGCGTACACCCAGCCCCCGCCGGCGGACTCGCGGTCCCAGAAGGACCAGTAGCGATAGCCGACCGCCTGGGCCTGCCCCGCCGTGCCGAGTACCGCGAGCAGGAGGCCCAGGACCAGCAGGGCGAGCAGAACCGGGCGGTTGCGGGTCACGGCTGCTGCTGCTTCTTGGTACGGGTGCTGAGGAGGAAGCCCACGCCGATGCCGCCGACGAGGCCGACGCCGACGATCCACCAGACGCTGACGCCGCCGTCGTCCTCGTTCGCGTCCTCGGCGGCCTGCTCGTCGTCCTTGCCGTCCTTGGCTGCGGGTTCCGCCGCCGGGCCGGTCGCGCCCAATTGCTTCACCAGGTCGGCGCCGCCGAAGTTGCGCGGGTCCGTCCCCGTGGCGTGCGCCGCGAAGATCAGCTGCGCGTACGCGGCCGGGCCGCTCTCCGCCGCCCAGGAGGCGGAGTTCTTCTCCAGCCAGGTCAGCGGCTTTCCGGTGTCGGCGCCCCGGCCCGCCGCCGCGAGTGCGACGACGGTGTCGGCGGTGTTGCCGTAGTCGGGCTGGTCCTCGGCGCCCGCCAGGGCGGACTCCAGGTAACCGGTCTCGGCGACCGCGCCGGCGAGGTACGCGGCGCCGTTGGCCGCCGCCTGCTCCGGGGTGGGGGAGTCGCCGCCCGCGCACGCGGCGGCCTTGCCGTTGCCGGAGGGCGTGGCGGACGGCCCGTCGTCCTCGGGGTCCGTCACCAGGCCCTCGCCGAGTGCGCCGAGCACACCCGCGGCCGTGGCGTCGGCGTTCGCCGCGAGCTTGCCCTTCTTGTCGGGCTGGAAGGCGAAGGCGCCGCCGTCGTTCCCGCCGGCCTTGTCGCCCTTGCCGCAGGGGAGGGCGAGGCCCAGCAGGGCGTCGTACGGTGTCCGGTCGTCCTTGGAGCGCAGGTCCTCGGTGTCGGTGTCCGCGGCCTCCAGGGCCCCGATGACGACGGACGTCGAGTTGGTGTCGCTGGCGCCGCCCGGGAGGTAGCCCCAGCCGCCGTCCTCGTTCTGCACGGACTTCAGCCACTTCACGGCCGCGGCTGTCGCGTCCGCCGCTGCGGTGTCGTCGGCGTCGAGCGCGGTCAGGGCCTGGAGTGCGGCGCCGGTGCTGTTCGTGTCGATCTGCGTCTTGGCGTCGCACTGCGCGGCCGGGTCCGCGCGGTAGGCCGCGAAGCCGCCGTTCGCGCACTGCTGTCCGGTGAGCCAGTCGACGGCCTTCGCCGCGGGCCGCACGCCCACGGTGTGCTGGGCGAGCAGCGCCAGCGACTGCCGCCAGACACCGTCGTACGTGGGGTCGGTGCTGCCGTACAGGCCGGAAGGCAGTGTCAGGGACGGGGACGGGGACGGGGACTCGTCGGCGAGGGCGGCCGGCGCGAACGCCGTGCCGATCACGGCGGTGGCGGCCAGTACCGCGGCGCTGCGGCGGACAAACATGATCGGCGGGTGCCTCTCTGTACTCAGCGGTTCGCCGACGGGGGTGCCCCTTCGGCTCTCCCGGTGCGGGAGGAGCCGGGCAGCCCGGAGCCCCGGGCGGCTCGGCTCCGCATGCCTCGACGGTGCCGGTCACCGGCGGTCCCGGTGACGCGAGCCGGTCACGTTCCGTGCGGGGCAATCCGGCTTGCCGCCCGCTGTGGACGGGGCGGCACACGGCTGCGGGTCAGCGCCGGATTTGCACCGGCTTCCCCCCGTACGAGTGTGATGGCGACCTGCTCACTGTACCGGCCCGTAGGAATGCGGTCGCCTGCCGGCGGGGTCCTCCGGGGTGGCTCGGGTGGTGGCTCGGCTGCGGGCCGGTGGGGGCTGGCCGCGCAGTTCCCCGCGCCCCTGAACGGCGGGGCTGCGCCCCGGCCTGGTCCCCGCGCCTCTGGGGGGGGTGGGGCGGGGGTTGGATGGATCGGGGCGTAGCC